>JAFPYK010000283.1 GCA_017412265.1 Lachnospiraceae bacterium | reverse complement strand
GTGTTCTGCGGGTGCGGGTGGCTTAAGAGCATCGTGATCCCGGAGGGCGTGCGGAAGATCGGGAACCATGCGTTTCGCGGGTGCAGGAGGCTCGCGGCGGTGCAGCTGCCGGAGAGCCTGACGCAGATCGGGGACGGGGCCTTCTTCGGGTGTCGGGAGCTTAAGGAGATCGCGCTGCCGGCAGGTGTGCGGACGATCCGGGCGCAGACGTTTTACGGGTGCCGCGGGCTTGAGACGGTTCATTTCCCGGAGAAGCTGAGGTGCATCCGGGAGGCCGCGTTTGAAGGGTGCGCCGGGCTTCGCGAGGCGAGGCTTCCGGAGGGTGTGGCCGAGATCGGAGAAGAGGCCTTCCGCGGGTGCGCGGGGCTTGTACGGATCCATCTGCCGGAGAAGCTCGTGAAGCTTGGGAGGCAGGCGTTTTGCGGGTGCAGCGGGCTTCGCGAGGCAGAGCTTCCGGAGGGACTTGTGAGCGTGCCCGGACAGGCGTTTGAACGGTGCGGGCTTGTGTCGCTTGCGGTTCCGGCGGGCGTGCAGAGGATCGAGGCGCATGCGTTCCGGGGAAATGCGTGCCTTCGGGAGGTGCGGTTTGCAGGGCCGACGCGGATCGGAGGAGAGGCATTCGCGGGCTGCGGAAGGCTTGTGAGTGTCGCGTTTGAGGCAGAGGGGTACCGGTTCGAGAGTTCGAGCTTTCGCGGGACACCTTGGGACGAGGAAAGCTTCGGGGCGTTCGTGATCCTGGGCGGAGAGCTGCTGGAGTACCGGGGAAGGGAGGCGAAGGCGGTGATCCCGGAGGGGGTCACGAGGATCGGAGCAGGAGCGTTCTTAAAGAATGCGGCGCTGCGGGAGGTGCGCATCCCCGAGGGGGTGCTTGCGATCGGGCTTTCGGCCTTCTTCGGATGCGAGGCGCTCGAGGCCGTGGAGGTGCCGGAAGGGGTGACCGAGATCGGGGACAGCGCATTTGCAGGCTGCAGGGCGCTTGCCCGCGTGCGGCTTCCGGAGAGCTTAAGGAGCCTGGGGAGCGAGGCATTTGCAAGGTGCAGCGCACTTAACGAGATTGAGCTGCCTCCGGAGATCCGATGGCTGCGGGAAGGGACGTTTTATCAGTGCACGGGCCTTGCGCGGGTGAAGCTGCCGGAGCATCTTGCGGCGACGTCCTCGCAGGGGCTTCTGCGGGACCTGATGGACGGGGGCCTGGCCTACGACGGGCTCGGGGTCTTTCAGGGGTGCAGGAGCCTTACAGAGGTCGTGATCCCGGCGGGCGTGCAGCGCATCGGCTTCGGGACGTTCCGGGACTGCCCGGGGGTGAAGCTGGTCTTCGAGGACGGATTTGCCGGCGAGGTGGAGGCCGGGAGCGGGGTCTGCTGAGAGGCCGTGAGAGGAAATGAGAGGTGCTTCTTGACAAATCGATCTGATTTTTTTATACTACTATGGCAATCCATTTGCTGATAGAGCCTTCGGGCTTTGTCATACATTTCCGCGCAGCCGGGGAGATAGCGGTGCCCTGTACCTGCAATCCGCTACAGCAGGGGTGATGCCTTGTCTGAGGGCCTTCGACCTGTGGGGCCGGCCTTGATAAGTGGCGTTGAAGTTTGGGTCTTACGCAATGGAACTCTGTGAACCGTGTCAGGATGGGAACATAGCAGCACTAAGCAGAATCTTCCGTGTGCCGTGAGGGTGCCTGGGCCGAGTTAACTGTCGGGGTATCGCCCGTGGGCGAGATTCGAAGCAAGGCGCGCGGTGTTGATAAGCGCGGCTGAGGCCGTGTTTTCATAGAAGAACCCCGCAGATCTTTCGGGATCTGCGGGGTTTGCGTGTCTGTATGGGGCCGGTGAGAGATATCCGGCTCTTTTTATGCCTGCGAGGAGAGTTCTTCTGCCATCTGCTCGTAATAGGCCGCGTCCTCTTCGCTGGCGAGCAGCGGGTCGGTGCGGAAGATCTCCGCGAGGAGGCGGTATCCTCTTGCCGTGCCGCTCCGGTCGAGCCACTCGGCGGCCTCCATGATGTTCTTCGGGAGGCCTTTGAAGCCTAGATAGTAGGCTTTGCCGATCTCATACGGCCTGGCCTTGTCGCCGGGCTCGCGGCTGTGGAGCTGGAAGGAGAAATACCTCTTCCCGGAGTACAGATCCATGTAATAGCTCCACTCGCCGGCGGAGGCGTCGTAGGCACGGTAGCGCTCCACGGGCTGCATGGTGTCGATATCCATGATGATCGTGGCGCTCTCCTTATTTGCCTTATACTGGGTGAGGCGCTGCTCTTCGCCGGAGATCTGAGTGGTCTGCATGACCTTCGGGGTCTTCGCGATCCTTACGTTATTGTCCTCGATGAGGCCCATGTTCACAATCATCGCGGAGCGCTCGGGCAGGTAGGTCAGGAGAATGATCGCGGCGCTGCCGTCCTCCAGATGCTCTGTGGGAATCGAAAAGTTCGCGTAGCGGCGGCCGTCCTCGCTGAATTCCCTGCGGCCGCAGGGATAGGCGCGAAAGACCCTCTCGTAGTCCGGCAGGAGGTATTCCTCATCAACGACGAACGTGAAGGTGGTTCCTTCGGTCTCAGGGTAGCTGAAATACATGCCTTCGCCTGCATCGGACGGGGCATGGGACTGCTCCGGCTCCGGCGCTTCCAGGCTCGCCCCGTAGTTTTGCGCGACGCGGTTTAAGAGCTTCTGGCGCATCGGAGAGATCTTCGGCTTCTCCTCCTTCGCCCTCGCTTCGGGAGAGAAGCTCTCCCTGAAATAATCCTCCAGGCTCTCGTCGATGTTGACCGAGGACTTCTGCGCGACCTGCAGGGCGCTTCCGGGTGTCGGGTCGACCGCAGAGCCGGTCAGGTAGCCGCGGACCTGATGCACGAAGGCCGCAAGAACCGCTTCGTCTGTGAGGCTCGGCAGCTGTGCCCAGTGAAGCGTGGAGAGATAGTAGTTGAGCGCGCGGTTGTAGGGCAGGTCCGAGATGCGCAGCGTGATCACGGTCAGGCCGTTCTCGAGGGCGAGCTGGATCTCGCGCAGCACCTGCTGCGACTGGTTGGAATTCTCCGAGAAGATGAAGATCATGACGCGGGAGGTCTCGATCGCGTCACTGATCTGGCCGGCCCAGGAATCCCCGTAGGGGATGTCCCGCGGCGCGATCCAGCAGCACATGCCGGCCTCCTCGAAACGGTCGGTGAGGCGCTGGGCAAAGTCGTGATCCTTGCTGCTGTGACTGATAAAAATGAGCTTTTCAGGTGTGCCGGGCATCGTATTTCCTCCGTAAAACTGTTACGTTCAGCATATCACAAAAGGGGTCAAAACAAAAGGACTTCCAGACAATATAAGTAATTGTGTCAGTTTCTGATTCAGCCGACAAAGATTCCTTCGAGTTGTCAATAAATAATACAAATATTCACAAGATTTTCGGAAGAAATATGAATATTTTGTTAAAAATCATAAATCGTATTGACAATTAGGGTGCTGCCTGCTATACTAAAGCCACAAAGAGAGAAGCAAGGAAGCAGACGGAAGAGGGATTGCTTCCGAGGTGAAACTGCTTTCGATGAGGAACATAGTCTATCCGACGAATACGTTCCGGAACAGGAGGGTGATTCCATTGGCAACTGAATATGAACCGTACGCTGCAGCGGATGGTTGGATGGGAGCGCGTGGAAGAGCCCACGATAAAAACTCCTGACATCGCAGGGATTGAAGTACCGCATACTGTCGGAAGTAAGACGCGATGATATGAACTGTTCCATCACCATCCCGTAACCGATGAAAGATCTATACTCGGAGAACTCCGAACAGACAGGGGCCCTCGGGAGACTGGATGACGTTCCTGGTTCCAGGGGAGCGAAGAAGCTGAGAAGGAGCATAGAAGAGAAGATCACGAACATTCATTATACATCAGAACAGAAGACCGACAGTTGTAACTGATAGATAAAACTGAATATGGATCGATGATAACGCCCCGGGAAGGATCCCGGGGCGTTGATGCGTTCTGCGGGACGGATGCGGGACGGATGCAGAAGAAGAGGCGGGTGCCTGTGGGCGCCCGCCTCTTAACGTTCTTACTTCATGTAGCCCTTCGCGTCAAAGGTATAATTCTTGCCGTCGATCTTGATCGTGCAGCTCTTCGCGTACCAGCCGGACGTGTCGCCGTACCACCAGCCGTTGGAATTCTTCTTCCAGCTGGCTTTGTATTGGTAGGTCCAGGTGCCGTCCGCGTTCAGCCAGTAGCCCTGGCACCATTCGCTTGCGGCCATCGCGCCGGTGTCCTTGAAGAAATACGTTTTCTTGTTGATCGTCTTCCAGCCTGTGACCATGTCGCCGCCGGAATTAAAGTAGTACCAGATGCCTCCGATCTGCTTCCAGCCGGTCTGCATAACGCCGGAGGAGTTCAGGTAATACCATTTGCCGGAGACCTTCTGCCAGCCGGTCTTCATCGCGCCGGAGGAGTCCAGATAATACCATTTGCCGGAGATCTTCTGCCAGCCGGTCTTCATCGAACCATTGACCGGATCAAAGTAGTACCAGATATTCTTGACCTTCTTCCATCCGTAGACCCGCGAGTTGTTCTCATAATAGTACCACTTGCCGTCTTCCTGTTTCCAGCCGGGCTTGATCAGCGGGCCGAAGAGGAGGTCCTGGTAAAACTGTCCGTCTCCGGGATACCATATATTCGGGGTTGTCTTTCCGTTGACGCGGGAATTTACCGTCGCCTCATAGGTGAAGCTGTAACATTCTTCGGGAATAAAGTACAGCTCAAGCGTATACGTATGGCCTTCCTGGAAGACGTCGTCCTCGTCTAACAAGCGTTCAAATCCCGGTGTACAGTCACCCCAATCCGCCCGAAGGGAGTAATGGGCGCCTTCCGGCACAGCCGGGGAGAAATCCGGCGTCTCCCCCACGACCGGCTCCCTGATCGTTGCAGAGGCTTCTTCGATTTCTATCTCCAGCGGAAGGAATGAGTATCGTAATGAGAAAATTCCGTCCTCTGTATATGTGTGTGAAACGAGTATACGGTTGAACAGGCATTCGACGTCCGGCGCAAAATCGTACCCGGCGGCGGGGACCAGTTCGACATATACCCGATAGGAATGTCCGAGTTCAAAGACGCTTCCGTTGACACGCAGTGTTTCCAAGGTATCGGCATCCTCCCAGAGTACGCCGTCCTTGTAAAATACATTGGAGAAATCTGACTGACAGTACATCGTGCCGTCCCCCCCGAGGGTCAGCTCGTAGGACGGCGAAGCCCCCGGCTCCGGAGGCGTAATCTGAACCGAGACCTGATGGATCGGCAGCAGAGCCGCGGGGAACGTAAACATGATGTGTAACTGGCCCTGGCTGGTTGCTGAACAGGAAGCCTTCATCGAGTTGACGTAAGCGACCGTCGAATCTGTAAACTCAAATCCCGCGGAAGGAGTCAGGTACATGTTCAGCTGATAGGTATGCCCGGCCTCAAACAAAGTGCCGTACGGAAGGATAGTCGAGACCGACGTCTCGGGGTCTGTCACATCAAGCCAGCTTACGTCATTCCTGTAGTACTCGTTGTTATAGCTGTCGGAATAATAGTTCGCGCCATTCGGAAGCTCCGGCTCGTAATCCGGCATCGTTTCCGCGAAAGGCCTGTCAATCGTGACGGAGACTGTATGAAGCTCATAAGCCGCCTGCGCGCGCTCCGACGGGAGGAGTGTAAAACACAGGAGTATGAGCAGTGTCAGACTCAGAAGCCACATGGAAATATTTCTCTTGTTCATTTTTTACTCCTTTCTCGTCATACGGGTTTCCCTCCGCCTGCCCGGGAGCATTGCCACTGTCATCGGCAGGCAGAGGATGGCCGGACGGCCGGCGCCTCCGGGTCTGTCACATGGTGTCATCTGTGTGCGTCTGTCTCTGGGTTATTTCTTGCTGCTCTTCTTCTGAGCCTTGTCCTTCTTCTGGGCTTTATCTTTCTTCTCTGCCTTCTCCTTCTTCTCGGTCTTGGACTTCTTCTCCGCCTTCTCCTTCTTCTCGGAATGGTCCTTCTTCTCGGATTTCTTCTTCTTCGGAGGCTCCGGCTTCATGGAGCTGCCCTTTAAGACAACGCTTGAGAAGCCGCCGAGGCGGACACTGAAATATCTCTGCGCGCCGCGGTATTCGCCTTCCTGAATCGGCAGGAGCTGCCCGTTCAGGCCCTCGCAGGTGCCGCCGTAGGTCCAGGCGTCGGAGTCCGCGAGGACTTCGATCGAGCCGTAGCAGTCGGTGGGCAGAAGGTGCGCCTCGATGGGCTTGTAGGAGAAGTTCATCACGAAGATCAGGCGGTCGTCGAGGAATTTGCGCTGGATCGCGAAGATCTGCTCGGCTGAGTTGTCGACCTCCAGCCACTCGAAGACCAGGGGATCGTATTCATTCTCATGCAGAGCGGGCTCTCTCTGGTAGATCTCGGAGAGCCTGCGGAAGTAGCGCAGGAACTCCTGGTGCTTCGGGTAGGTCAGAAGCAGCCAGTCCTGCTGTTCCTCCTCGGACCACTCGCGGAACTGGGCAAATTCATTGCCCATGAAGTTGAGCTTCTTGCCGGGGTGGGCGAACATGTAGGTGTAGAGGGACTTGGCCTGCGCGAACTTCTCCTCGTAGGTGCCCCACATCTTGTTGACGATGGAGAGCTTGCCGTGCACCACCTCGTCGTGCGAGAGGGGCAGAAGGTAGCGTTCGTTGTAGAAATAGAACATCGAGAAGGTGAGCTTCGTGTGCTCCTCCTCGCGCTGCCACGGCGCGGAGGCCATGTAGTCCAGGGTGTCGTGCATCCAGCCCATGTCCCACTTGTAGTCGAAGCCGAGTCCGCCGCGGTCGGTGGGCCAGGTGATGCCCTCGAAGGCCGAGGAATCCTCGGCGATGAGGAGGACGCCCGGGAAGAGGCGGTGGATCCCGTCGTTGAGCCCGCGGAAGAATTCCAGCGCGCCCTGGTTGATGCCGCGGCCTTCCTCGCCCTGCCAGTAGACGCCGTTGCGGATCGCGTCCATGCGGATACCGTCCATGTGCAGCTCTCTCACCCAGAAGGCGGCCGCGGACTTTAAGAAGCTGCGGACCTCGCCCCGGAAGAGGTTGAAGTTCTTCGTGCCCCACTGGCTGTAGCCGGCGTCATCCGCGTCGTACTCGTACAGATGCGAGCCGTCAAAATAGGAGAGGCCGTGCCCGTCGATCGCAAAATGGATCGGGACGTAGTCGATGAAAATGCCGATGCCGGCCTTGTGCATCTCGTTGACGAAATATTTGAAATCCTCCGGCGTGCCGTAGCGCGAGGTCGGCGCGAAGTAGCCGGTGGTCTGGTAGCCCCAGGATCCGTCAAAAGGATATTCGCTCAGAGGCAGCAGCTCGATGTACGTAAAATGGTTCTCCTGCAGGTAGGGAATCAGATACTGCGGCAGCTCGCGGTAGGAGTAGACCTCTCCGTGCTCGCCGCGCCTCCAGGAGCCGAAATGCATCTCGTAGATGTTCACGGCCCGCTCGTCCTGGCCGCTGCGCGCGGCGACCCAGGCGTCGTCTTCCCAGACAAAATCGTCCGACCAGCAGATGCTCGCGTTCGCGGGACGCACCTCGTGATAGAAGCCGTAGGGATCGCTGTGGTCGCGGTACTCGCCCTTCGGGCCCTGGACCCGGAACTTGTAGCGGTCGCCCTTCTTCGCCCACGGCACATGGATCGTCCACACACCGTACATCTGGTGGCGGTACAGGTAGAGCTCGCCGGGGCGCCACTCGTTGAAGTCGCCGATCAGCTGGATCTCTCTCGCGTTCGGGGCGTAGCAGGCGAAATGGAAGCCGCCGTTCTCGTCCGGGTGCGCGCCGAAGAGCCTGTATGCGTCAAAACTATTGCCGTCAAAATAGCCGTCATTTGCAATAATCATAGGTCAGTTACCTCGTTTCTTGTTGTTCTGCAGGGGACAGGCGTGTCTCGATCTCCCGGACGATGGCCTCGGCGCTCATCTCGACCGCGTCCTCCACGCGCACGAATACGGGCGGAAGGTTCAGGCGGATGTTGGCCCGGGCGGCCTCGCGCCGCGCCGGGGAGAGGCGCTCCAGGAAGGCGGCCTCGTCCTTCGGGATAATGCCGATGTAGCGGTCCTTCATCCGGCGGAAGAGCTCCATGCGGGCGATCTCATCGTAGGAAATGAAATCGAGGGCGGAGGCGGTGCCGGCGCCGCGGATTCCCTGCTCTTCGATGGTCAGGATCGCGGGCTTCTTCACGAGGCTTCGAATCGCCAGAATGAGGCAGTATCCGAAGTAGAGGATGCCGGCTCCTCCGATCAGGAGGTAGAAGAATCCGCCCTCTGTGAACCCGTACCAGACCAGGAAGGCGCACAGGAGCAGCATTACTGCGCAGAAGATCCAGGATTTTGTCGAGATCTTTCGTTTCTCATGGATTGTCAGTGGTTCCATCGGTGTGCCCGTCCGTTCTTTCAGAATATATTTATTTTATCACAGTTGCGGGGAAATGAACAGATGGAAGGTGGAGTTTGCGTGGCCCAGGCAGGGAAATCGGGAGGGGTTTGCCGGGTTCGCGAGCCGGGGAGAAACTTCCTTGCGGGGAGCGCCGCGGTTGGGGCTTGTTTTTTTCGTGAAAGTGGTTATAATAGAAGCAGTCGCAGGTGTAGTACATCGGTAGTACTCTAGCTTCCCAAGCTAGTGAGGCGGGTTCGACTCCCGTCACCTGCTTTCGCGTAAAGAGACCGCGAGATTAACAAAAACAGAAGGCTGTGCTTGCACAAGGCCTTCTGTTTTTTGTTGATCTCAGGCGGGGCAACGCGAGCCCGCACGGCCGCGAAGCGGACGTGCGCGGCCTACGCGGCTGCCCCGGCGGACCCGCGAAGCGGGACCGGCGGTCTCTCATGAGCAACGCGATCCGTGCGCGGCTGCGAAGCAGCGTACACGGATCACAATGCCGCCTCGATCGCGGGAAGTGGATCATTCAACGCGAGCCCGCACGGCCGCAGAGCGGGCCGGCGGTCTCTTATGAAAACGAGGCCATGCTTGCATGAGGCCTCGTTTTTTTGTCGGCGGTGTCAGGACGAGCAACGCGAGTCGGACGAAGCCGAAGGCGCACTTTGTGATTCTATTGACAAGCATTGTCTTTTCTGCTAATATCATTTGCAAGATAAAAGGGAGTAGCGAAGCGCCGGTCTTCGGTGTTCTTGAAACCGTCAGAACGATGCCTCGGGGCATCCGTATCAAGTAAATCGCAAGACTTTTATCGTGGCATATCCGGAGAGTCCACGATGAAGGTCTTTTTTCATAGGGGGCTCCCCGGATGACTGGGAGAGTGTTCTCCGGAAAGGATTGTGCAATGGACAAGAAACGAATTATTCTGCCCTCGATCGTGGCAGTTCTGTTCGCCGCGATCACCTATTACATCATGTGCCCGCCGATCAATTTCCACTCCGGGAAGTTCTGGGTCTGGCTGATGATGTGCGCGTTCTTCGTGGGCGTCTCATTTTTCATCTTCTCGCCTCTGGAAGGCCGGGCGGTGCGAAGGACCAAGAACGGCAAGATCGAGATCATCAGCCCCGACCGCGCGAAGACCGGGCTCTGCGGGAAGATCTCGGGGATCTCATTTCTCGTGCTCGTCGGGCTCATCGTGCTGAACCTGCTGGCAAATGTGTTCTCGGGAAGGCTCTTTCACGCCAAGGCCTACAGCCGCATCCTGAATGTGGAGGAGGGCTCGGTCGAGGACATTCCTTCTGTGGACGAGACCGACGCCATCGCCCTCATGGACACGAATTCCGCGCGCTCCCTGGGTGACCGCAAGATCGGTACCTTAAGCCATGTGGTGTCTCAGTATGAGCTGATCGGCTACGACTACACCCAGATCAACTGGAAGAACCGGCCGGTGAAGGTGGCACCCTTAAGCTACGGCGGCTTTTTCAAATGGATCAATAACCGGGGTTCGGGCGTGCCGGGCTATGTGGCCGTGGACCCGGTCTCGATGGAAGCAGATTACAGGGAGCTGGAATCCGGCATGCACCTGGTCCCCTCGGCCTATTTTGGCGAGGATTTAAACCGGTACCTGCGTTTCCGCTATCCCACGGTGATCTATGAGAATCCTCATTTTGAAGTGGACGAGGAAGGCAAGCCCTGGTACGTGGCGCCCATCGTGCAATACTCCATCTTCATCTTCGGCGGAGAGCGGATCAGCGGTGTCCTGACGGCCGATCCGGTCACGGGCGAGACCTTCCGCTACGCGTTGGCAGACGTGCCCGACTGGGTGGATCTTGCCATCCCCGGCGATCTGATCTGCCGGCAGTACAACGACTATGCGCAGCTGCAGAGAGGCTATCTCAACTCCATCTTCGGGCAGGTTGGCTGCCGCGAAGTCACCCGGGCCTCCATCACGGACGACTCCGACAACTTCGATGCGGATTACGGCTACATCGCCAAGGACAATGACATCTACATCTATACCGGCATCACCAGCGTCAACGGAGATGCCTCCAACATCGGCTTCATCATGGCAAATGAGCGGACCGGCAAGACCATTTTCATCGATGCGCCAGGCGCCAATGAATTCTCTGCCACAAACGCGGCAGAGGGCGAAGTGCAGGAGAAGGGCTACATGGCCTCCTTCCCGAGCCTGATCACCATCGACGACGTGCCCACGTATATTATGGTGCTGCGCGACAAGAGCAACCTGGTGAAGATGTACGCGTGCGTCAACGTGGAGCAGTACAACATGGTGGTAAATGCCACGAAGCAGAAGGACTGTATCGACAAATACCGCGCGCTCCTGCGGGGGGACATCTCCCAGGAGGAGGCCAACGACGAGAATACCGTGGTGGATCCCGGCCAGGATGTGGATCTGACGGAATATGAGAAGATCCGCGTGACCGTGAAGCGGCTGCAGGCC
>JAFPYK010000282.1 GCA_017412265.1 Lachnospiraceae bacterium | reverse complement strand
CGGGAGGTCCTGTGATCAGCAGGTGGTGCCTGCCAGCGGCTGCGATCTCTGCGGCACGCTTTGCGACCTCCAGCCCGCAGAGATCCGAGAAATCCGGCTCTTCTCTCACCTCTGCCTCGGCGACGTCCGGCTCCTCCTCCGGCTCCGTCCCCTTGCGCAGATACGTGATCAGCTCGGACACATTGCGCAGGCCGATGCAGGGAAGATCTGTGACCAGCCGGCATTCCTGTGCATTCTTCATCGGAAGAATCAGCCGGCCAAACCCTGCATCGCGGGCCATCCTGGCGACAGAGATGCAGCCGCGCACAGGAAGTACGGCGCCGTCAAGGCCCAGTTCTCCCAGTATGATGCAGTCATTCGTATGAGGAGGGATTGCCTGAATGCCGCCCAGAACCGACGCGGCGATGGCCAGGTCGAAGGCCGTTCCCTCCTTGCGGAGGTCGGCCGGAGAAAGGTTCACCGTGATCCGCTTCGAAGGAAGCCGGATCCCGCTGTTACGAAGTGCGGTCCGCACGCGCTCTCTGGCTTCCCTCACTTCGGATCCGGGAAGACCCACCATATCGAAGATGGGAAGTCCGTCAGAGATATCGGTCTGAACTTGAACCAGACGAACGTCCATCCCCTGCAGAGCAGCGCTTGTAATCTGATAATACATGTATCTCCTTTCTTCTTTCAGAAAGGAACTCTCGCCAGATCATTATAGCATACGCATTATCATCCTTCAACAAAAAAAACTGCCTGACAGATCACCCATCAGGCAGTTTTGGTCTCATCGTCCCGGAAGAACCGTCAGTTGTCAAGGAACTGCTTCAGCTCATCCATAAATGTATTGACGTCCTTGAACTCCCGGTAAACCGAAGCGAACCGGACATACGCCACGGGATCAAGCTTGCGCAGCTTCTCCATGACGATCTCTCCGATCACACTGCTCGGGATCTCCTTCTCCTCCATGCGGAAGATCTCATTCTCGATCTCATCCGTCGTCTGGCGGATCTGGTCGACCGAGATCGGACGCTTATGGCAGGAACGCAGGATGCCGGCTTCGATCTTCTGCCGGTCATAAGGCTCCCGGTTGTTGTCCTTCTTCACGACGATCAGCGGGATGGTCTCCACCTTCTCATAGGTCGTAAAGCGCTTGCGGCAGGAATCACATTGCCTGCGGCGGCGGATGGAATTGTTGTCATCCGAAGGTCTGGAATCGATCACGCGGGTATTCTCTTCTCCGCAAAAAGGGCATTTCATGATGCAGTCCTCCCATTACTGATAGATATCATTGATAACCGAAACCAGCGAGCGATAACGCTGATACTGCCGGTCATAGAAAGCTTTCCTCTCCGGGTCGGGGAGAAATGTCTGGTCCACATGGATAAACTGTGCGGCGGCCGTCTCGATATCCGGATATAAGCCCGCGGCGATCGCCGCAAGCATCGCGCAGGCGAGATTGCCGCCCTCCTGCACCTTCATCGTGTGCACCGGGACTCCGTACACATCGGCCTTGATCTGAAGCCACGCCGCAGAGCGTGCGCCTCCGCCGGTCGCTCGAAGCTCGCGGATCTCGATCCCCTTCTCCTTCAGGTAGTCGAGACCCATGCGAATCTCATACGAGACACCTTCCATCAGGGCACGGTAGATCTCCTCGGCCTTCGTCTCCATCGTCAGTCCCAGGATGCAGGCCCTGGCCCTCGGATTCATGTCCGGCGCGCCTTTGCCGAGGAAATACGGGTAGACCAGAAGCTCCGTCGGCTCGCCCGGGATCAGCTCCTCCATCCGGTCATAATAGCCGATGCCGCGCTCCCTTGCGATCTGCCGCTCATACTTGCCGAACTGCTCGCGGTACCATTTGAGCATCCCTCCGCCGGTAAATGAAAACACTGCGGTGGTAAATAATCCGTCGCGCAGGAAGGGAACCGATGTCAGCTGTGTATGTCCGATATAGTCCGGATGGTTCCTGCTCTCGAACACCGTCGTGATGCATTCGTTCGTCCCGGTGCTGTCGGAGCCCAGGCCCTCATTCAAGACGCCGTTGCCGATCAGCGCTGCCGGCTGGTCATGCGCGCCCGTGACGATCAGAAGATCCTCCGGCACACCCAGTCGCTCCGCGACCTCAGGTCTCACCGGCCCCGCCGCGGTGCCCGTGGGCACACACCGTGACCAGAGCCTCTCCGGGATTCCGCACGCATCCAGGATCTCCCGGCTCCAGGTCAGCCTCTTCATATCAAATGCATAGGTTCTGGTCGCAAGCGTATAGTCGATCTGCGCAATCCCGCTGAGCATGTAGACGATATAGTCCTGCATCAGCAGCAGGTGTCTGGCACGATTAAGAATCTGCGGATCGCGGTCGGCCTCCCACATGATCTTCGTGATCGTGTAGATCTTCTGCGGCTCCATCCAGGTGATCTCCCGCAGCCGCTCGATCCCAACAGCACAGACCACCCGGTCGATCTGCTCCTGCCCGCGCGGGTCGAAATACAGAATCGGCCGGCAGAGAGGCTCATCCTTCTCATCCAGAAGAACAGCCGCTTCCCCCATCGAAGCCACACCGATCGCCTTCAGCGGATCCGGCACCTGCGCGGCCTCACGGATCACTTCCTGCACACACTCCCAGATCACGGCCGCGTCCAGCTCTCTCTGTCCGCAGTCCGCGGGAAAATCATATTCCCGGTAAGCTTCCTTCAAGAGCTCGCCCCCGTCTGTATAGACGGAACATTTGCATCCGGTGGTTCCGACATCGAGACCCGCAACCGACATATATGTACTCCTCCGAATCTCAAGAAAGGAAGAGTTCCCTCTTCCTTTCCATCTCTGATGAATCTGTCAGATCAGTCGATATGAGACATAAAATCGGTATCATGGAAATCATCGAGGCTCGCAGATGCATCCGTCTCGGAATTCATGATATCATTAACCGGGTCCGCGTCATAAGACGGATTGCCGTAGAGCTCATTGCGGTTGCTCACAACCGTCTGGTGATTGCTCTGCAGGGCATCCAGCAGATTCTCATAATAGTTCTGCGTGTCATTGACAGCGGTAGCGAGAATGCTCTCCAGGTTGTTCAGCATATCTCCGGTGTAGCCCATGGCCGCCTTGCGGACCTGAGAAGCCTCGTCATTGGCCTCCGCGCGAATCTGGGCCGCCTCTGCGGTTGCCTGAGAGATGATGGAATCCGCACGCGCATAAGCATCCTTCGTGATCTCATGCTCGCTGATCATCTGCTGCACCTGGTTCTCCGCCTCGCGGATCATCTGGTTTGCCTTCGCCTCGGCGTCATTCAGGATCGCGTCACGGTTGGCAATGATCTTCTGGAACTTCTTCACCTCGTCCGGGGTGCTCAGTCTCAGCTCATCCAACAGATCATACAGATCGTCCTTCGGCACAACCACTTTCGTGGAAGATAACGGCTGCATCTTGCAGCTCTCCACAAATTCATAGATGTCCTCAATCAACTCTTCAATTCTGCTACTGGCCATAATTACTGCTCTCCATTCTTTTTGTGATATTTCTCGTATACAAGCGGCACAATCTCCGGCGCCACAAACCCCCGGATATCGCCTCCGTAGGAAGCGACCTCCTTCACAATGCTCGAACTGACATAAGCATACTCCACACTCGTGGTGAAGAATATGGTGTCGATGTCCGGTGCAACCTTGTGGTTGGTCTGTGCCATCTGTAATTCATACTCAAAATCCGTTACCGCGCGCAGTCCCCTGACCAGGAACCTCGCGCCGCAGGCCCTCGCGTAATCTACGGTCAGGCCATGGAACGAATCCACCTCCACGTTGGGCAGGTCCTGTGTAAGCATCCGGATCATCGCAACTCTCTCCTCCTCCGAGAACAGAGCATGCTTGTTCGTGTTCTTGAGCACACCGATGATCAGCTTATCCACCAGTCTGGACGCACGCCGGATGACATCCAGATGGCCCAGAGTCACAGGATCAAAGCTCCCGGGATAAATCGCGATCTTCATTCAAACCTCCGCTGTCCGGTCTGCGGCAAGAAACAGATGTTTGTTGCTCCCATACTCCTTCACCCTCCGGACGGAATAACCATACTCCGAAACCCAGGAAACATCCTCCTCAGCCCGGGCTTCCACAATCGTCAGTGTCCGGCTGTCGGCCAGACCCGAGTGAGCCAGGTAAGCAAGCACTTCACGCTCCAGGCCCCTGCCGTAAGGCGGATCCAGAAAAATGATGTCGAACGGCCCGTGCGCACCCTCCAGCCGGCGAAGAACCGACATCGCGCTGCCCCGGTACACCTTCGCACGTTCCTCCAGATGACAGCGGCGCAGATTCTCGTTCACACAGCGGATCGCCTCCGCGCTGTGATCGGCAAATACCGCCTCCGCGGCGCCGCGGCTGAGCGCCTCGATCCCGATGCCTCCGCTTCCCGCGAAGAGATCCAGGAAGGAAGTCTGCGGCAGATCCGGTGCCAGGATATTGAACAGTGTCTCCTTGATCCGGTCGGTCGTCGGCCTTGTGCCATCGCCGGCAGGTGTGACAAGTGTCGTTCTTCTGGCCGTTCCGGCAATCACCCGCATCTTCAGCCCTCCATCCATCACTTACTGCTAATCCAACTTATAGTTTATCCCAAACAGGAATAAGATTCAATAGATTATTTCTTACGATATCCTGTCTTTCTGTCCACAACGCTGGTAAATGCCCCGTTTTCCGCCAGTGCCTTCAGATTCTTCGCCGCGATCGAGATGATCCGGTCCCAGGTGACCTTCATGTGATGGCCGCCCGAGATATGCGGTGTCAGTATCAGGTTCGGCGCGTTCCAGAGCGGATGCCCCTCCGGCAGCGGTTCCGGATCCGTGACGTCAAGCGCTGCGCCGCCGATCACACCCTCTTCCAGCGCCCGGATCAGCGCGTCGGTATCCACTGCGGTTCCCCGCCCGACATTCAGGAAGATCGCGGAAGGCTTCATGCAAGCAAATGCATCCTCATCAAACATATGATAGGTCTGCGGCGTAGACGGAAGGCTGGCAGCCACAATGTCCGCGCGGGACAGGACTTCCTTCAGCTGCTCTCCCGTACAGACCTCATCGGCATAGTCCGGCCGGGCGCCGGGGGTCCTCACGATACCGATGGTATACGCGCCCAGAGCTTTAGCCCTCTTCAGGAATTCTCCGCCGATATCGCCCATGCCGACCGAAACCGCCGTGGAACCGTAGAATCCTCCGACCGGGCCCATATCCTTCCAGATCTGCCGGCTCTGGTTCTCCTTGTACGCAGGCAGGCGCTTTAAGAGGCTGAACGCTGCAGCCACCATGTGCTCGGAGATTGCGATCCCATAACCGCCCGTCGCGTTGCACAGGACCGCACTTTCAGGCACCACGCCGTCCGCGGTATAGCCGTCGGTTCCCGCGGAATTTAACTGCATCAGCTCCAGATGCTCACAGCCCGCAAGCCAGGCAGGATTCACATTTCCGATGATGACATTTGCGTCATGCACCATATCCTCCGTCACTTCGTCAAATGACGTATATGTGAACACCGCGCCGGGCACGGCAGCCTCCAGCTCTCTGCGATG
>JAFPYK010000281.1 GCA_017412265.1 Lachnospiraceae bacterium | reverse complement strand
GTGAAGTCGACGGCGACCACTGCGGCAGGAACGGTCGGGCGCGAGATCGGCAAGACCGTCGGCAAGACGATCGGCGGGAATTTCGGCAAGACGCTCGGAGGCAATCTGGGAGCGTCGCTTTTCCGAAGCGTTCTGGGAACATTGTTTAAATGAGTGGGAGTGAGCTAAGCTATGGATGAAGTACGTGTCATTGAGGTGAAGAGGAGCATCTTCGAGGATAATAACCGGGACGCGGACCGGCTGCGCGAGGAGCTTCGGGAGAGCAAGACCTATCTGATCAACCTGATGTCCTCGCCGGGATCCGGCAAAACGACAACGCTGTTGGCGCTTGCGAAGAGGCTTGCCGGGCGTATGCGGCTGGGCGTCATGGAGGCGGATATTGATTCGGACGTGGATGCCAGGACGATCCAGGAGGCCGGGATTCCGGCCATCCAGATCCACACCGGCGGGATGTGCCATCTGGATGCCGATATGACGAGACAGGGCCTGAGGGAATTCGGCACGCAGGACCTGGATGTCGTGGTGCTTGAGAATGTCGGCAATCTGGTGTGCCCGGCGGAATTTGACGCGGGTGCATCGGTGAATATCACGATTCTGTCGGTGCCGGAGGGCGATGACAAACCGCTCAAGTACCCTCTGATGTATGAGACCTGCAGCCTGCTGCTGGTCAATAAGATCGACGTCGCGGAGTATTTCGACTTCGACCGCGAGAAGGTGGTCAAGTTCGCGAAGATGCGCAATCCGGACATCGATATCCTGTTTGTCTCCGCAAGGACCGGGGAGGGGATCGATGAGGCGGCTGACTGGATCGTCAGCCACGCGAAGCAGTGGCTCGGCCACGAGTAATGTGAGCTTACAAGAGCTTATAGAGCTGAAATAAAACATAACAGGAAGACGTCCGGACATCGAAGAACGGTGTCCGGGCGTTTTTTGCATTTTTTGACCGAAAAACCTCCCGAAACATTGAAACTATGATATAATAAGTTGTTACGTTTCTTGGGATTTCAAGGGGGATTTGAATGAACTGGAAGTATTTATTTGACCGTGATGTTCTTGCAGAGGGGCGAAGGCTCTACGTGGACGGGGCTGTGACCCTGCTTCCCGGCATGAAGGGCGGATTCCTGGCCAATGTCCTGGATGACGGTGTCTACCAGGTGTCTGTGACCGTATCTGACGATGCGGTTGCCGCGATTTCGTGCACCTGCAGGGCGGGCCGCGCGGGAAGAAGGTGCCGGCATATGTCTGCCGCGCTCTACGAGGTGGACGCGCTGTCGGACAAGCTGGAGGAAGTGAAGACACAGCTGGAGAGCGAGGATGCCTCGTCGATGGATGAGCGGGGGGAGTTCCCGGCCTCTGAGGCGGAGGGATACCAGTATTTCCGGCTGTCGCGGATCCTGAAGGACGCGTGGATCACGAGAGGGCAGTTAAAGCGTGCCAGGGACCTCGTCGAACAGGGGCGCATCCGGATGATCCGGTTCCAGGCGGATTACCATGCGCAGGGCAGGATGGCTGTGACCTGCTACGGAGAGCTCTCCGGGGGTGATACGACCGGTAGTGTCCTGTACGATATGGTGCAGGGGATTAAAAGCGCAAGAAGCTATTCGGATATCTCCAGGGTATTTACCAGGCGGGGCGCTTACCAGGACCTGGTGCGTGTGGAATTTGACGCGCAGCAGGTGTTAAGCCACAGCTGCCAGAACTATAATTGCGCGAGGAGGCAGGCGGCCGGACTGGGCGGCAGCATGGCCAGGAGACGCGAGGAATACTGTGATCATGAGATCGCTCTGATGATGCTGGCGCAGGAGAGGCTCGACCGGGAGAATCCGGGGGACGCCACGGATGAGAAGGCGGCCGGACTGCTTGCGGCCTTCCGGAACCTGCGGCGTGAGGGCGAGGACGCAGCCAGGACGGTGAAGCTGGAGCCCCGGCTGGTTCTCTCGCAGGGGAGCCTGAAGCTCAGCATGCGGGTCGGCACCGGGAAGATGTTCGTCGTGCGCAATCTGCCCGCATTTGCGGCTGCGGTGCGCGGCGCGGACAAGATCTCGCTCGGAACCAGTGAGGAGATCGATTTTTCGGTGCAGAGATTTACGCCGGAGGCAGAGTCGTATTTTGAACTGGTTGAGGAGTTTGTGCAGGCAGACGCCGGCGCTTCGGGCGACGGCGCGTTCTACCGGGGCCTTGGGTCGAAT
>JAFPYK010000280.1 GCA_017412265.1 Lachnospiraceae bacterium | reverse complement strand
TCTCTTTTCTTCGAAAAGTAGATTAAGGGAACCCCATGATTTGAAATCCTCGGCTCAAGTTGCTTTATAGTTCCTATCGCTGATGCATGATAATACATTTATTAACCCTCAAAAACTTCGAATTACCATTCTTATTTCAGTTGGTTCATATAACCGTCATCTTTCGGTTCGTAGGGCACTGAAATGAAGTCCTTCTTTTGGTGGTACAAGCAGCATACCGTCTCCACATTCGCTGTGTGCGGGAACATGTCCACCCCGCAGCTCTTCTCAACCGCATAGCCCGCTGCCTGGATCTCCTCGAGATCCCGCACCAGGCTGGTCGGCTTGCAGGAGATGTAGACGATCTTCTCCACCCCGTAAGCCAGAATCTTCTTCAGGGCCTTGGGGTTAATCCCGTCCCTGGGCGGATCCAGGATGATCAGGTCCGGCTTCTCTTCGATCTCATCCAGCACCTTCAGCACATCCCCCGCGATAAATTCACAGTTGTCCAGCCCATTTGCCAGCGCATTCGCGCGCGCGGCCTCCACCGCCTCCGGCACGATCTCGACACCGATGACTTTCTTCGCCACGGGAGCTGCGATCTGTGCGATCGTCCCGGTTCCCGAGTACAGATCGAACACGGTCATGTCCTTCGTATCCCCGATATAACGCCTTGCCTGCTCGTAGAGCACCTCCGCGCCGAGCGAGTTGGTCTGAAAAAATGAGAAGGGCGAGATCTCGAAGCGCAGGCCCAGGATCTCCTCGGTGATGGTCTCCTGCCCGAAGAGCACCTCCAGCCGGTCCGCACTCACCACATCGGAGACGCGGTCATTGACGGTGTGGAGGATGCCCATCAGCCGGTCGTCGAACGGCAGTGCCTGAAGCCCTGCCGCGTAGTCCGCGAGATCCAGATTCGCCGGCTGCGCAGATGTCGTGACCAGATTCACCAGCAGCTCTCCGGTCTTCACCGCCCGGCGGACAACCAGGTGGCGGAGATAGCCCTCATGTGTGTATGTGTGATAATAAGAGATCTCTCTGGAGGCAAAATACTCCTGCGTGTAGGCGACGATCCTGCGGTAATCCCCGGTGACGATCCGGCAGTCCTGCGCAGGAACGATGTCGTGGAAGCTCCCCCTCTTGTGCAGGCCCAGCACCAGCGGCCCGTCCTTCACCTCATCGCCGAAGGAGAACTCCATCTTGTTCCGGTAGCCCTCGCTGACCGGGCTCGGGAAGAGCCCCTCATACCTGGGATCCTCCACGGCCTGCGCGAGCAGTTCCCGCACCTGGCCCTCCTTGATGCGAAGCTGCTCCTCGTATGGAAATGTCTGGAACAGGCAGCCCCCGCAGATGCCGGCCTTCGGGCAGACGTCCTCCGTCTTCTCGATCGGGGCCCGCTCCAGGACCTCCAGAAGCCGCCCCTCGGCTCTCTGGTTTCTCACCTTGCTGACCGAGAAACGAACCTTCTGGCCGGGAAGCGCATTCTTCACGACCGCCGTTCCGTCCTCGCAGCGCACCAGTGTTCGATTCGGAAATCTCATTGTCTCCGCGATGCCCTCGCAGATCTGTCCTTTTTTCATCATCCATCTCCCATCCGAAGCCGCCCCGCCGTGCACCCGTCATCCGGTGCGAATGCGCTTCTCTTCCGCCTACAGTGTACCAGTTTTGCGGCTCTATTTCAATCCGAACGCAAAACGGGGAGCCGCTCTACGGCAGCTCCCCGCGTCCATCTTCCGTTTGGTTCCCCGAACCCGCCCTCGCCATCGGGCTAATATCCGGTTGTAACAATACAAGATCCTTACCTACGCTTCTGCGATATCGGAGCATAAAGAATCCTCGGGGATTCGAACCCCACAGGCGTGCTCACCGCCCACCACCAATGATCATATAGATCTGCAGCTTACGCAGCTGCCGCGTTGATATTCACTCCCGGATGGCTACCGTCGGAAGATTAGGATTCGATCAGGTCCGTCAGCCAGTTTGCCTGCTGAATCTGGTTCTCCAGAAGACGCAGCTGCTTCGCGGCGGCATCCGACTGCTTCTGCAGCTTCTCCACGCTCACCACCGGCTGGATCTTAATCTCCGTATTACGTGCACGGTGCGTGGACTGAGAAGCACTGTAGATGATATCCCGGAGCGCGCTCTGGCGCAGCTTCAGCACATCCTTCTTCGCAATCAGCTCCGTCAGTGTCTGTCCGTCCACGACGGTCTTGCAGTTGGTCAGGTTGATCTTGCAGATGAGCTCCTCCAGCCGCGCAAGGCTCTCCTCCAACTCCTTGATCAGGCGCTGCGGGTCCTCCGCGGGCTTCTCGCCCTCCTGCACCAGAACATTCATCTGGATTCTCGAGCGCAGCTGTTCAATGCTGCGGTTTAAGTCCGCTCTCTCCTGCAAAGCTTCTGCCAGTTTCATTTTACACACCTCCCTGCGCCAACCGGCGCTTCTTCTCTCCTGATTTATAGATCAGATACGATGCCAGAATCAGGGCCGTCAGCCCGAAGACCGCGCCAGAGACCGCCGTATAAGCCGTCTGCAGTCCCAGCGCCTCCACGATTCTTCCACCGAAGATATTGCCGAGGATACTCGCCAGCCCCAGCTGCAGCATCGCAAGGATGCTCTGCGCCTGGGACAGCTTGCCCTCCTTAACATTGTCATACAGCCAGGAAACGCTGCAGAAATGAACGATCATATAGGTCAGTCCCTGCATCGCCTGTCCCAGCATAAATGTGCCGAGAAGCCCTCTGGAGACACAGAAAAGCCTCAGGACCAGCATGAAGCACGCGAAGAACAGCAGCTTCAGCGGCCCGGTTTTCTTATTGATTCTCGCAATCAGAATCAGGATCGGCAGCTCCGAGAGCGATGAGATCATATTCAGCAGGCCGATCGTGCTTCTCGGCTGCCCGATCTGCATCACATACATGCCCAGGAAACTGCCGTTGAAGTTCGTTCCCAGCTGCGAGATGAACGCAAGCCCGAGCACGAAGATAAACTCCCTGCTGGTAAATATTCCGCGCTCCTCTCCCGTTGTTCTCTGAAACAGAACGTGCTTGCGGTGATGCTTCATCACCCCGGGCTCGCCCTGGTCCACATGTCTCGGCAGGCAAAGCCCCAGCAGGCACAGCAGCAGGTAGCCCGCGCTCCCGAGCGCGAACAGATAATTCGGATGCCGGTTCATCAGAAGGCCGCCCAGATACACGGTGATCGACCAGCCGATCGTGCCTCCCATCCGCAGCGTCGAATAATTCAGATGGTATTTGTGCGCCTCGCTGACCAGGATCGCATCCGACAGAGGAATGATCGCATTGGCGAAGCACGCATAGAGGAAAATGGTCAGGAAATAATGCCAGAACCCCTCGCCGATATAAGTCGTCAGCATCATCGCCGACGCCCCCAGGGCCACCAGGGAGAACACCAGCCGGCGCTTGCCCGTCGCATCCGAGAGCCTCGCCCACAGCGGCTGGATCACCAGCGCGGCAAACGGCCCGATGGCCAGCAAGATACCGATCTGCGACGCGCTGAGCCCCTCCGACTGCAGAAATGCACTCAGATACGGCGTATACATCGACATCGCAATGTACACAAACGCGTTGATCGCGAACAAATTCAGTCCCACCGAACGGGTGGACCGCTCCTTCTCCATTGAAACTCCCCTTCCTGCACATACCATACCGCAAACCCGCAGTGGATAAAGCAGGTTTGTGGGACGCTTTTGTTGCGTCCTCAAAAGTATAGAACAATAAGAAAGGGAAATCAATAAGCACGTGTGCCGCAGAGTCATCTTTTTCGTGATGGCGCCTGCCCTGCGGAGGCACCTGTTCGGATGATCACAAAACCGGGGGCACGAATCATCTTCGCGCCCCCGGGCTTTCTGCTTCCGCCTTGTATTGAGTTTTCGGCTGGAATTGCTTTACTCCTCCATCCTCCGGCCGTGCACCACCACATACGCCGCTGCCGCAAGCGCCATCAGGAAGAGCACCGTCCAGAGAAGCACATGGCTGTCGTCCATCGTCACCGGTGTCGGCTTCGGGTCCTCCTTCTTCGTCGTCGTCTCCTCCTCGGTGGTCGTCTCCTCGGTCGTGGTTTCCTCCGGCGTATGCCTGTTGGTGATCTTGTATCCGTCGATCACGGTCTCATATCCATCCACCGCATCTTCCTTTACCGTATACTCGATCTCCGCACCACCTTTTCCGTTCTTCGGCAGATCCTCGAAGGTGTGCTTCCACCCGTCCTTCTCCGTGAGCGTGGCGTTGTCCACTTCCTCACCGTCCGCCAGCAGGCGCACCGTGATGCTCTCAGGGCGGATCTGATCCTTGTCATCCTCGTCTTCCCACGTCTTGGTGACGGTGATGTCCACAGTCTCCGGTACCGGCTTCTCCGGCTTCTCATACTCGTTGACGAACTTCGCCTCGGCCGTCTTTTTGTCTTCGATGGCTCCGTCAGCGCCTTCCGACTCCTTCAGCGTGAAGTCCTTCACCGGCTCTTCCACAACCGTGTACGTGATGCCGGCAGGCAGGCCGTCAGCTGTCCTGGACTCCCCGTCCTTCAGAGTGAATTCCGCCTTGCCGTCGGTGAACTCCATCTCACCGTATGTACCGTTCACGGACGTGTCACTTAAGGTCACCTTGAAGGTGAAGGCCACGTCCGGTGCATCCTCGCCTTCCACGGTTTTCTCGACCTTCAGGCTTCCCTTCGGCACCCGGTTATAGAAGACCGCTTCCGCCGTCTCCTCCTTCTCGATGGTTCCGCTCTCCCCGCTCTTGCTGTCAAGCACATACGGATCCGGCACGGTCTCATCCACGGTATAGGTCAGTCCTGCCGGCAGGTTCTCAGCGGTCGCGCTCTCACCCGCTTTCAGGTTCACGACCGCGATGCCTCCGACAAATTCCATGTCGCCGAACGTTCCCGTGACTTTCTCTGCGGTATTTCCTTCCGCATCCTTCAGGGTCACCGTGAAGGTAAATACATCATCCGCCGAGACCGGATCTCCGATCATCTCCTTGCGGATCGACAGACTGCCGGCCGGCGAGTTGATCAGGGTCCAGTCATTTTCCGACATGTCGTAGGTCTGCGGCACCGGAACCGGCTTGTAGAACCAGAATCGGCCGGCCTGCGACAGATCGTAGGATTCCTTTGTGCTGTACGGCGAAGCGTTGATCGTCACGTTCTTCTCGTAAGGCGTCGAGACGCCCGCGAAGATCCAGATGTCCTGGAAGCTGAAGATTCGGAATCCGAAGTCCTCATACGTGCCGTCGCCCGGCTGGTTGCCGTACTCCGATCCGATCGGGTCGAACCGGAAGACGTTCCGGTAGTTGTAGTCCGAATAGAACTGCTGCAGGTAGGAAGAGCCCAGGATCAGCGGCTGGTTCACCAGCACCGAGTCATTGGAATTGCCCTGGCCGTCCTTCTTCGACGTGATAAATGTATAATCCATCCACTGCTGGCCGGGGCCGACCAGTGTCAGGTTCAGGCCCTGGTTGCCGATCACCCACTCATAGTCCGGGCCTTCGGTCTCGGTGACCTTCATCTTCACATATCCGCCGTTGCTGCCGCTCATGAATACCTGCGTATAATTGCCGTCCTCATCCTTCTCCCAGATCGTACCGTCCTCCTTGGCGTAATAATACTCCACAGGCCCGTTGTAAGGGTTCGTATGAAGAATGATATAGCCGTTCTCATCCTTATCCGGAATCACGGTCGGCATATACTGCCTCGAGAGCTGGCTGTCGATCTGCTCATAAGTCCCGTCATCCAGCTTCTGATAGAAGGTGTAGAGGGTCTCGTCACTGTAGATCAGCGTCGGCTGTCCGGAGATATTGGAGATCGAATGCCAGACGACATAGCCGTCCTCATTCTTCTCACAGTTTGCAAGCTTCGAGACGTTGGTGAGCTGGCTGCTCTCCTCATCGCTGAGCTTCTCGTAGGAACTTCCGTTCTTGCGGTAGTAGCCGTCCTCGCCATCCTTCGCGTAATAGATGTCGCCGGAATTGTTGTCCACGCATTTGATATAACCGTCCTCCCAGATGTAGGTCTGGACGATCAGGTTCGTGCCGAGATGGTTCTCATCCTCCAGCGGGACGAAATTGCCTTCCTCATCCTTCACATAGAAGGTCGTGTCACTGGGGCTGTAGATGGTCTTGGAACTGTCACCGTCATCCAGCACATACAGCTCGGTGTTGGAGTTGGCCAGGTAATACATTTGATTGTTCTTCAGCATATTCGGATATGACATGAAGAGCCCCATCAATGTATAAGGTTGATAGAACGGGGCCAGCACCTTGTAGAAGGTTCCGTCCGGGCCGGCCACCGTCTCATATTCGGTCGTGGACTCCACGCGGATGATCGACTTCACAGGATCGGTCTTCGCGATGGTCCAGATCTGGTCGTCGTCCACCGGCTTGATGTACTCGGTGTAGGTCTTGCCGTCGCGCGGATCCACGATCGGCTCCTCCGCGGGGTAGATGAAGGTGTCGCGGTAGGCGACCTCCTTGTCCTCGCCCTGGGCCGTCAGGAGCACATGGCTCTTCGGACTGCTCTCGCCGGTCTCGTCTGTCTCATACTCATCGCCCAGAATCGCGTAGATGCCGGGCTCCATGCCCTCGCTGAGGTCTGCTCTCACCCAGTAGATATCCGAGCGGACTTCCTCGCCGCCGCGCTCATAGGTCACGTAGGTTCCGTCCGCGTTCTTCTCCTTCACGGAGTAGTCGATCCATGTACCGTCCTCGGTCTTGGCCGGCAGAGATCCGAAGATGCCCTTCCACTCATTGTCCGCGTTCAGGGTCAGCGTCTTGCCTTCAACCTCGGTGGTCTCTCCGTCAACCGTCTGGCACAGCTGCACCGTCACACTCTCCAGCCAGGGATCGCAGTCCTTGCCGTTCTCATCGACCCATTTCTTCTCAACGGTCACATCGGTCAGTTCTTTGTCGAGGACCTTGTTCAGGTTGGTCTCGATCTTCAGATCCGACTCGTCGCCGTCACGCTCCAGGGAGTAGAACTTGAAGACATGCTCGCCTTCCTTCGTGAAGGTCTTGCCGACGTTCTTGAAGATGGTCTCCAGGTCCATGTTGGTGCCGGTGGTGTTGCCCGCGGCGCCGATGGAAATGGCATTCGATACGGTCACGCTCCCGTCGGAGAAATCGATCATGCCGCTGATCTTGCCATGAATGCCGCCGCCGTCAAGCACCAGCACGTCGTCGATGAACAGCCAGACGTCGTCATCGCCCTCGAACTTGAAGGTCAGCGGTTCTCCGTCGATCTTGCCGTTCGCCGGGATGTAGACGGTTCCCTCGATGAACATGCCGTGGCCGTGGTTTAAAGAATCCTCCGACTTCGCGGACGTCATGTTCTTGAGGTCGTTGTAATCGTCGAAGGGGAAGAATCCGATCGGGATGCCGGAATCAATCTTGGACAGATCCGTCAGGCGCCCTCGGTTGTAGGTGCCGTCGTAGACCGTGAACTGTCCGCCGTCCCCCTGGCTCTTGTCGTAATATGCATAGTTGCGGACACTGTCATAGACCAGGCCGCCCTTCGCGTTGTACTGGAAGAGGCCGTCGACATTCCGGTAGACCTCCTTCGCGTTCGGGATCGCCTGCTCGTCAAAAAGCACGTCCAGGCTGTCGCCCCGGAACTCGGTCAGCGCCGGGAATCCGTCCTTGCCGGCCACCTCTTCGACGATGCCCTGGCGGGCGATCGAAGAATCGTAGACGCGGTTCGACTCCTTGGCCGTATCCGCCGCTTTCTCTGCATTGTAGAACTGCAGGGAGGACACGTCGTTGATGTCCTTCGCCTCGCTCTGCACGTTGTAATCGTACAGATTGATCTTGAAGCCGGAATCCTTCACCGTCTTCGCCACCGGAGGCTTCTTGCCGGGCTCGCGCCGCACCATATCGATCTCCAGGCCGTACTGCGGGTTTCCGTTCGGGCTTAAGTTGTCGTAGGTGCCGGTCTCCTCGTCATACTTCGAGAAGAGCACCATCTTCACCTTGCCGCCGCTCACGTCAAACACGTCCAGCTCATGCTTCTCATTGAGCATCAGTGTCAAATACAGCGTCTGGTAGTCCTCGTTGAACTGGCCCATCGTCTGGACGTAGATGTCATTGTAGGCAAATGTATTCTCATTGCCGTGCCAGTCTGCATTCATGCCGACATCATAGCGGTAGTCCGGCTGGTCGGTCTTGAGCATGACAACGATGACCGCGATCTCCCGCAGCTCGGCATGGCTTAAGAGCACACGGTTGCCGGCATCATCCGTCGAATAGATGCGGATGTACTCGTCCGTGCGCGCCTCGTCTGTGAAATACAGATCCCACGCGATGTGCTCGCCGCACAGGGTGCAGACGCCGTCACGGTAGACGTGAGGGCCCTCGTGCATCTGAGGCTCCTCCGGAGTCTCCGTCGTCTCCTCCGCGGGCTCAGTCTCTTCCTGCGCTTCTGCCGTGGTCTCGACCTCGTCAGAAGCCTTGGTCTCTTCCTGTGCTTCCGCTGTGGTCTCCGTCTCGCCGACAGCTTCGGTCTCCTCCTTCGCTTCCGCGGCGGTCTCCGCCTCTTCGGAAGCCTTGGTTTCTTCCTGCACTTCCGCGGCGGTCTCCGCTTCTTCGGCAGCCTCGGTCTCTTCCTTCGCTTCCTCCTTCACATCCGCTTCTGCGGACGCTTCGGTCTGCGCCGGCTCCTCGGCCTCCTCACGGCTGTCCTCGCCGGCGGACTCCTCCGCCGCTGCCTCTTCGGTCAGAACCGGCTCTTCCGCAGGCTCTTCCGTCTGACTCTCCGCCGCGGCAGACCCCTCCGCGCGGGCCGTACGGGCCGCGGCGGGGACCAGTCCCGCGAGCAGGGCGACCACCAGAAGAAGGCTAAGAACGCGTCTCATCCATTTCATGAACCATAACCTCCCTTGTACTCTGGGTGCAGAATCATCTCCCGCACCTTTTCTCTGTTTTTCCCTGATTCGACATATAGTCATAATATGTTAAACCTAAGTATATCACAGAAAAGTGCAAGGTACAACGGTTATTTTTTATCGTATATATTTTATATTTGCAATATATCCCTATTTGTCTACTTCCCGTCCGAAGGCACAGAAAAAGCCGCGGCTCCGGGTCCTGCCCTTCACCGCGGCTGCGATCTTCTTCTGTCGTTTACTTGCTTCCGAGCTTGACGGTCACGTCACCGCTCACATAATGTCCGTTCTGGACTCTCTGCACCGTGATGGTCACGGTGTCGCCGGGCGTATAGCCGGCCAGCTCTGCCGCGAGCTCCTCCGAGGTCTGCACGCTCCTGCCCTGGATGGATGTGATAATATCACCCATCTGGATACCGGCTGCCTGAGCCGGGGACCCGGACGCGACTTCCGTCACATAGATGCCGATGGGCATATGGAACTGCTTCGAATACTGCTCGGTCACATTGTAGGGGACGATTCCCAGATAGACCTCTCCGTTTTCCGAAGCGACCTGCTTCTGGTTGATCAGCTCATTGATCACCGGGAGCGCGTCACTGATCGGGATGGCAAATCCGATGCCTTCCACCTCTGTGCTCGAATACTTCACGGAATTGATGCCGATCACCTCGCCGCGCGCATTTAACAGGGCGCCGCCGGAGTTGCCGGGGTTGATGGCCGCATCCGTCTGGATCAGCTCCATGGAGAAGTCCTCATAGGACACCTGGCGGTTTAACGCGCTGACATAACCGACCGTCACGGTAGGACCGTAGCCGAGGGCATTGCCGTAAGCGATGGCCATCTCGCCGACACGCAGGCTCTCCGAATCGCCCAGCGCAGCCACGCGGATGTAAGAAAATGTCTCCTCAGGGATATCCTCAATCTTCACCGATACAACGGCCAGATCATAATTCGCGCTGGTTCCGACCACGGCCGCATCCACGGATTCTCCGTTACCGAACTCCACAGACACCTTCACCGCGTTTGCGACGACATGGTTATTGGTAACGATCAGAACGTTCTCGCTGTTCTGTCCGATGATAATGCCGGAGCCGCTGCCGGTTCCCTCCTGCTGGTACGTCCTTCCGAAGAAATCCTGGATGTTCTGGACGATATTGCAGTTGATGGATACGATCGAGGGCGCGACATTTGCAGCAATGTCTGACACATCGGTCAGGGCCGCGGAACCGTTATAATTGGTCTGCACCGAATCAATCTGGTTGCCGGTCGTCACTTCGATCTCCATCTGTTTCTGCGCCTGGGTCTGCTGTTCGGCGATCGCCTCCGACACCTTCCGGTTCACGATATGGCCGACTCCGGTTCCCACCGCGCCGAATACCAGCGCCACGGCAAGCACCGCGCACAGCACACGCGCGAAGATCCGGTTCTTCGGCTTCTTCGGGGAAGGGCTGCTGCCCGCCGGCTCACTCTGGCTGCTGACATAGCGCCAGTCCACGTCTCTATCTGCTTCATATGGATCACGATACTCCTTCGGCTCCTCCTCCTGCGCAGGCTCACTCTCTGCCTCGGGCGTCGGCTCCTTCTTCGAAGAATCATCGTCAAAATCAAAATAATCGTCAAAATAATCGCTCATCATGGTCTCCTTTCCGGGAAGTCGATTCGCTCTCCGATCTCCTTCTCGATTACAGGCTTCATTCTAAGACACAAATTTGACAGAATTGTGTTCAAAATATGCTGGAATTGTGTTTCAATTCTTAAGCCTTTGTAAATTCAACCCTTTCTCCCGGCAAAGAAAGCATCGAACAATGGTTGAAAAATAAGACGATTATGGTATGATGGATACTGCAATTTCAAATAAAGAGGTAATAGAACCATGGACTTTAAACCAATCAAGGACAAATGCATCTTCTGGAACCCCCACTGGCAGGGCGGCGCGGAAGTCAGCGCCTACTACGGTTCCGAAGAGCTTGTCCGCAGATATCTGAACGGTCAGGATGTGATCGCCATTCCCGCCACGGCTGAGCCGATGCCGACGGAACCGGAGCATGACATCCTCGGCTATCAGGTGATCATAAACCAGCTGGCCGAAGCTACGCGCATCGTCGCCGAGAATCCTTCTCGCAGATCCTTCACCGTCACGGGAAGCTGCGATGCCGATATCCCGACCATCGCTGCGATGAATGCCCGGTATGAGGGTGATCTCGCCCTGATCTGGATGGATGCCCACGCGGACATCAATTCTCCTTCGGAGTCCCCGACGAAGCTCTTCTACGGCATGCCCGTGCGTGCGCTTCTGGGTGACTGCGGCGAGCCTTTCAACTCTATGCTTCCCCGCAAGATGGAGGACGCACAGATCGTGAACTTCGGCGGACGCGATCTCGACTGGGGCGAGGTGGCCTACTTCGCTCAGCACGGGATTCCGCAGATCGACTCTCTCTCCGAAGACGCCGTGGAGGACGCGGTCCTGGCCATCAAGGCCACCGGCCGCAAGCATCTCTACATCCATCTGGATCTGGACCTGCTCAATCCCCCCGATTTCCCTACCACGCCGATCCCCGTTCCGGACGGAATGCCGGCGGCGAAGCTCATGCCGCTTCTTCGCAGACTGAAGGAAGAGTTCGACGTCGTAGCCTTCAGCCTCAACGAGTGCATGCCCTTCGGCTACGATCATCCGCTCCTGCGGGAGATCATGCAGTTCGG
>JAFPYK010000279.1 GCA_017412265.1 Lachnospiraceae bacterium | reverse complement strand
TCTATGAATACAGCCCGGCGAAGGCGAAAGAGCTTCTGGCTGAAGCCGGATATCCGGATGGCATCACTTTCGACCTGATCGTCGCTTCCGGCTATCAGTATCATGTGGATACGGCCCAGGTCGTCGCGGATCAGCTGAAGGCTTCGAACATCACCGTCAACATTAAGACGATCGACGACAATTCCTGGCTTCAGGACGTCTACAAGGAACGCAAATACGACGCGACCCTGTACGGACTGGCCGCGAAGGTTGTTGTACCCGGCCGTGTGCTGAGCAGATACACACAGTCGGCAAGCAACAATTTCATCAACTACAAGAACGCGGCATATGACGAGCTGTTCGCCAAGGCGGCCGGCAGCATCGACGACGCCGAGAAGCAGGCACTCTACAAAGAGATGGAGGCCATGCTGACCGATGAGGCGGCTTCGGTCTACCTGCAGGATCCGGCGCTTCTCGTTGCCGTAAATCCGAAGCTGGAGGGATATAAGTTCTATCCGATCTTTGTTCAGGATATCGCTTCCCTTCGCTGGACAGACTAAACAACTGCACATACATCAGGCATATGCCGGAAAGGACATGATATGAAGTATATCGGGAAGAAAGTACTGATCTTATTTGCGACGCTTCTTGTCATGTCCTTTCTGGTTTTCCTGGCATTTGAGGCGGTCAAGGGCGACGCGGCCCTGTCGGCGCTCGGGGATAACGCGACACCGGAGCAGATCGAAGCACTTCGCGAGGAGATGGGCCTGAACCAGCCGATGACCGTGCGTTACGGGAAATGGCTCGCCGGCGCCGCGCGAGGTGATCTCGGCATGTCTACCAATTACAGCGTCTCGGTGTCGGAGCTGATGAAGGACAAGATCGCGGTCACCGTGCATCTGGCGGTGCTTTCGCTGATCCTCATACTTTTCATCGGCCTTCCTCTGGGTATCGGCACCTCGGGGATCTGGTCCGCCGGGGGAGATATCGCCGTCGGGGTGTTCAACCAGATCGGCATGGCGGTCCCTCCGTTCTTCCTGGGCATCCTGATCACATGGATCTTCGGCCTGCTGCTTTCCTGGTTCCGTCCGGGAGCTTATGTGGATCTGTCGGAGGATTTCGGCAGAGGACTGGGCTTCCTGGTCTTTCCTGCGCTTGCGATCGCACTTCCCAGGGCATTTACGCTGATCAAGTTCATCCGTGACTCGATGGCCGGCCAGAAGCGGCTGAATTATGTCCGCACGGCAAGAAGTAAAGGAAATGACGAGAGAAGAGTGCTCTATGTGCACATGCTTCGCAATGCATTGATTCCGGTGATTACCTTCTTCGCGATGATCGTCGCGGAGGTGTTCGCGGGAAGCATTGTCATCGAGCAGGTCTTCGGCATTCCCGGGATCGGACGGCTGCTGGTCGTCTCGATCGCGAACCGTGACTTCCCCGTGATTCTTGCGATCGTGCTCTACATCGCTGTGATCGTCCTTACGGTCAATGCCGTGGTGGACATCCTGTACCACATTCTGGATCCCAGAGTGATGCTGGAGGACTGAGCCATGAAGAAAGAAAAGACCTATCGTGCGCTCAGCATCGCGGTTCTCGCTCTGGTTCTGATCTTCGCGCTGATCGGCTGGATCCACACGCCGTATGACCCGGATCTGATGGACGGCTCTGCGAAATATCTGGCTCCTTGCCTTGCGCATCCTTTCGGCACCGACAAGTTCGGGCGTGATATCTTCAGCCGGATCGCCGTCGGCTGCGGTACAACCGCGCTGATCAGCGTGGCAGTCATCGCGATCGGCGCGTTCTTCGGCACGATTCTCGGCGCATTCTCCGGATACATCGGAGGTGTTTTTGACCGCGTCATGATGCGTGTCAGCGATATCATCGCATCATTTCCCAGCATCTTCCTTGCGCTGGTGTTCGTGGGAATCATCGGGCCCGGGACGCTGAATCTGATTCTGGCGCTCGGCATTGTATTCATACCGACCTTCGCGCGTGTCGTGCGAAGCGAGTTTGTCGTCCAGAAGGAGCTGGAATATGTCAAGCACGCGCGGCTGATGGGCGCAGGAATCCTGCGGATTGTCTTCGTGCATATCCTGCCCAACTGCAAGCGCAGCTTTCTCTCCACGCTTACGATCGCATTTAACTCGGCAGTCCTGGCGGAAGCCGGCATGAGCTTCCTGGGGCTGGGTGTACAGCCGCCGACCGCAAGCCTCGGGCGTATGCTCTCCGAAGCGCAGCCGCAGCTGATGCGCGCGCCCTGGATCGCGATCTTCCCCGGACTCTTTATCCTGTTCACCGTTCTTGGATTCGGCCTCCTGGCCGCATCATTTTCCGAGAGGAGGTAAGCGATGGCACTGCTTCGTATGAAGGACCTTACGATCTCCGCTCTGGAAAAGCAGAAATACTGGGAGACTGTCGCGGACAATATCTCATTTGACATGGAAGAGGGAGAGATCCTCGGCATCGTCGGCGAGTCCGGCTCCGGTAAATCGGTGACCGTCCTCAGCATCGTCGGGCTGAATAACGACGAGATCCGCGTAGACAGCGGCTCGGTCATCTTTGACGGTGAAGAGATGCTCGATAACACGCCGAAGGACTGGCTGAATCTGCGAGGAAGCAAGATCTCGATGATCTTCCAGGAGCCGATGACGTCCTTAAATCCCGTGATCAAGGTGGGCGCCCAGGTAGAAGAGATGCTGCTCCTTCACGAGCCGGAAACCCCTGTGGCTTCGCGCAGGGCGAGGGTGATCGAGATGTTTGATAAGGTCGGACTGCATCACCCGGAGGAGGTCTATGACCAGTATCCGCACAGGCTCTCCGGCGGAATGCAGCAGCGCGTCATGATCGCGATGGCGATGATCTGCCGGCCGAAGCTCCTGATCGCAGATGAGCCGACGACCGCGCTGGACGCCACGGTGCAGGAGCAGATCCTGGACCTGATGCGAAGGCTCAACCAGGAGTACGGGGTCAGCATCCTTCTGATCTCGCATGATCTCCGGGTGATTCACAGCATCTGTTCTCACGTGCTGGTGATGAAGGACGGAAAGGTCGTCGAGACCGGACCGATCGACGATGTGTTCTATCACCCGCAGGATCCCTACACGCAGAGGCTGCTGGCCGCAATCCCCAGATCGACGAAGGAGGACTTCCTCGCGAGAAAGAAAGGGCTTGACCGGACTGCGCCCGTGCAGCTCACAGTCGAGAAGCTGAAGAAGACCTTCCTCGTACAGGGAAACCGCCTGTTCGGCAAGAAGGAGAGACGCACGGTGTTTGAAGATGTGTCTTTCTCGCTTCGCAAGGGAGAGTTTGCTGGACTGCTCGGCGAGAGCGGCTGCGGCAAATCTACGCTCTGCAAATGTATCTCCGGCCTGGAGCAGGCAGACGAAGGAGAGATCGTATTCCATGCGGCTGATCAGGACGGACGAAAGCGCAAGATCTCGATGGTCTTCCAGAATCCGTATAACAGCATGAATCCTTCCAAGAGGGTTTCATGGATCCTCGGGGAGCCTCTGGTGCTGAGCAAAGTCCCCCGCGAGGAGAGAGAGAAGCGTGTCCGGGAGATGATCGTGCGTGTCGGCCTGACCGAAGAATATCTCGACGACCGGATGGACCAGCTCTCTGGCGGTGAGCGCCAGCGTGTCGCGATCGGCCTCGCCCTGATGGAAGAGCCGGACCTCGTGATCCTGGATGAGCCTGTCTCAGCGCTGGACGTGACGATCCAGGCACAGATCCTTGCATTGTTAAAGGAGCTCAAGCAGGACCTCGGCCTGACCTTTTTATTTGTCTCTCACGACAAGAACGTCATCTATGAGATCTGCGACCGGATCTTCCAGATGGAGGACGGTCATCTTCACGAAGTGAAGGGCTCTTGACAAGTCAGGGGCAGACAGATATACTACAAAATTGAAATCGTTGATGAGAAGAGTAATCCGTCAAAGAAGCGCAGAGAGAGATGTACCGGTGCGAGCATCTTCTTCCCAGCCGGATGAAAACCGCCTCGGAGAGACCTGTGAACAGGTACGGTGACACCGTTATCGTCTGAATGGAGTGGCCGGAGATCCGGCAAGCAGGGTGGAACCGCGTATTAACCTACGTCCCTCGCATTACAGTAGTGGTGCAGGAAACGTAGGTTTTTTGCATGTATAGGTATCATAAATGAGTGAGGTATAGCAATGAACAAGGAAGAGTACCAGGAGTTTTATCTGAGTGTCTACCGCCATTCTCTTTCTCATATTCTGGCCAAGGCAGTGATCGAGATCTTTGGCAAGGAGAATGTGCAGTACGCCATCGGACCGCAGATCGCGGACGGATTCTATTATGATTTTCTGCTTCCCAGAAATATCACCCAGGACGATTATCCGGTGATTGAGAAGAAGATGACGGAGATCTTAAAGCGCAGAGAGGACTGGAGAGTCGACGAGGTCGACAAGGCTGACGCGCTTGAGATGTTCGCGGATCAGAAGTTTAAGAAGGAGCTGATCGAGGACCTGCCGGACGGAGAGAAAATTACCGTCTATCACACCGGTGATGATTTCGTGGACCTGTGCCGCGGACCGCACGTCTCGAATTCCCAGGAGCTTCTGGGCGCGGCGTTCCAGATCAAGTCGGCTTCCGGTTCTTACTGGAGAGGCGACGAGCATCGCGACCAGCTGCAGAGAATCTATGTCTATGCGTTCCCGAACAAGAACGATCTGAAGGCCCACCTGGCACTCATCCGCGAGGCCATGGAGCGCGACCACAAGAAGCTCGGCAAGGAGCTCGAGCTCTTCATGTTCGACGAGACCGCACCCGGCATGCCTTATTTCCTTCCGAGAGGCTGGGCGATGTTTAACGCGATGCTGGCATTCTGGAGAAAAGAGCACATCAAGTACGGTTATCAGGAGATCTCCGCACCGATCTTAAACTCCAACCAGCTCTGGCAGACCTCGGGACACTGGGGCCATTACAAGGAAAACATGTTCCTGGTGCCGATGGATGAGAATACCACGTATGCCGCGAAGCCGATGAACTGCCCGAACGCGATCATGGCTTACAAGAGCAAGCTGCGCAGCTACAAGGACCTGCCGATCCGTTTCTCTGAGACCGATGTCATCCACCGCAAGGAGAAGTCCGGTGAGTTAAACGGCCTGTTCCGCGTGCAGATGTTCCGCCAGGACGATGACCACACCCTGCTGATGGAGAGCCAGATCGAGGATGAGATCGACAAGATCATGGAGCTGGCCGGCAAGATCTACGGAACCTTCGGACTGGAGTATTCCGCGGAGCTTTCCACCAGACCGGATGACTACATGGGCGATATCGAGCTCTGGAACAAGGCTGAGGCTTCTCTGAAGGCTATCCTCGCGAAGCGCTACGGAGAAGGCAACTTCGAGATCAACGAGGGCGACGGTGCCTTCTACGGTCCGAAGATCGACCTGTCCATGAAGGACTGCCTGGGCCGCGAGTGGCAGATGGGCACCATCCAGCTGGACTTCCAGCTTCCGTTAAACTTTGACCTGAAGTATCAGGCACAGGACGGAACCCTGCAGAGACCGGTTATGATCCACCGCGCGATCTTCGGTTCCTTCGAGCGTTTCATCGGTATCATCATCGAGAACTTCAAGGGATCCTTCCCGTTCTGGATGAGCCCGAAGCAGGTCGGCATCGTTCCGATCAAGCCGGAGCACAATGCCTATGCGAAGGAGATCGAGGACCTTCTGATCGACCTGGACATCCGTGTCGAGGCGGATTATTCCGACAAGAACATGAAGGAGAAGATCAAAGAGTACCGCAAGTACAAGGATCCTTATATCATCGTTCTGGGCGACAAGGAAGTCGAGAACCGCACGGTTTCCGTGAATATCCGCGGCAACAAGCAGATGAACAACGTTCCGCTGGAGCGCTTCGTCGAGATCTGCCAGAAGATGAACCGCGAGCATTCACTGGAGCTGATCGATCAGGCGGACTAAAGAGGGTCAAAAGTGGGCCGAAAAATATTTCGGCCCACTTATAAATTTATGCTCGCAAAATGAAAACCTCTGATATATAATACCATTTGTGTCGAGGGACACATGCTTTTAGGGCTATCGCCAAACGGTAAGGCAACGGACTCTGACTCCGTCATTTCAAGGTTCGAATCCTTGTAGCCCTGCTTCTCAGACCCCGGTAGAAGTACCGGGGTTTTTTGCTGCCCGAATACGGCCGGATTCCTTGTGAAATCAAGAGTATGGCATAGTCCGGGCGCTGTTTACGAACACGTTTTCATTTCTGTATAAATAACTTGAATTCGAATCGATCATAGAAACATCGCCCTATTTTCTGCAACTTATGACAGACTTTTCTTGACCTTTTGCATGTTTTTATTTACAATTAAGACAAGAATGCGGTCGAGGATTACCGCATCCCAATTCAGAAGAATACGAACAGAGAGTCCCGTGTGATTTCTTTGTTTTTCTTCATGCGAACAGTTGGTAAAGGAGCGGGAATCATTGGCAAAACTATATTACAAATTCGGTGCGATGGGGTCTTCGAAGACCGCGCAGGCACTGATGACGAAGTTCAATTACGAGGAGAAAGGCAAGACCGTTCTTCTGGTGAAACCATCGACTGATAACCGGGATGACCGGATCGACGAACAGGGCAATGTACATACCGTTGTCCGTTCCCGGATCGGCCTGGAGAATGAGGCGATTGCCATGCGTGCCGATCAGGACGCGCGCGAGCTGTTCCACCGGCTTGGGGAGGGACACCCGTACGACGTGCTCATCTGTGACGAGTGCCAGTTTCTGACGGCGGACCAGGTCAACCAGATGAAGGATCTTGCTGACCTGGATGACATCCCTGTGCTTTGCTTCGGGCTGCGCGCGGATTTCCAGACGAAGCTCTTCCCAGGATCCAAGAGGCTGTTTGAGATCGCGGACAGCATCACGGAGATCAAGTCGGTCTGCCGCTGCGGCAGAAAGGCGACCGTGAATGCCCGTTTCGACGCGAACGGTGAGATCGTGGTGGAAGGTGACCAGGTTCTGATCGGCGGAAATGACTGTTATGAAGGAGTGTGCTACAGCTGTTACCGCCGTATGATAGAAGAAAAGAAAACAACCGGCCGACAGGCAGGAAAGGAGTGATTGTTTTGGATATCAAACAGATTTTAAGCACAGTAGACCATACGCTCCTTGCACAGGGGGCAACCTGGGAGCAGATCAAGGACCTGCTCAATGACGGAATTCATTATGAGACGGCATCCTGCTGTATTCCGGCTTCTTATGTGAAGCAGGCGAAGGAATATGTCGCGGAGAGCCTGAAGATCTGTAAGGTGATCGGCTTCCCGAACGGCTATTCCACGACGGCTGTGAAATGCTTCGAGGCTGCCGACGCAGTGGCCAACGGCGCCGATGAGATCGATATGGTAATCAATATCGGCTGGCTGAAGGACAAGAGATATGATGACATTCTCAACGAGATCAATGCGATCAAGGATTCCTGCTCCGGCAGACTGCTGAAGGTGA
>JAFPYK010000278.1 GCA_017412265.1 Lachnospiraceae bacterium | reverse complement strand
GGATCATGAGCGGGTGCTTCATGAAGAGCACTGCAGGAAGGCCTTCTGAATACTTCCAGACAAAAAAACTGCCTGAATCCTCTCGGATTCAGGCAGTTTTTAATTTCATTTGCTGTCAGAGATCGGGATCATCCTTAAAGACTCCGCCGTGGGACCTGACATAGTCAAGCGCATTCTTGCCGCGGAGTACTTTTTCCTCCCCGTTTTCATTGACCGTAAGCCGGTAGTTCTCTCCGTGTTTTTTATACCCTTCCTCCACGCGCTCCAGCGCCCGCTGGCTCCGGGGCTTCTGAAGGATCCGGATGATACCGATGAGCGTGGCCGACAGGAACAATACCAGACCCATCACGGCAAAATAGAGCACGACCCCGCAGATGATCAGGATCAGGGCCACATTCAGCGCGGCTTTGGCAAAGCCGGTGGCGAACGCGTAGTAGACCGCAACGATCAGCAGGCCGAAGCATCCGGAGAAGAGTCCCAGGTACTCCAGGAAGTAGAGGGGAGCAAGCTTCCCGCAGTGTCCCTTCAGGTCGCCGAAGTAGAGCGCCGGCAGGATGAGCGGGATCACAAGCGCCAGCAGGGCAAGGACCAGAATGAGGATGCCGAAGAGCAGATAGAGGATGTTGACGATGGGATGGCCGCTCGTAAATATCCCCATGAAAAAGCCCGGGATGCCGGCGACCCATTTGACATGGAAGATCGTCTCGCCCTTGTAGAAGAACAATGCCTTGATGATGAAGAATTCGACCCACAGGCAGACTGCGACGGGAACCGTGTAGATGGTGAAGGGGCTGAGACCGTCAGCCCTCTTCAGGGAGAAACGGAGCCCTAAGCGGGAGCGCGACAGAAGTGCGATCAGGATGCCCGCGAGGAGGCCGATCCAGACCAGCCGGCCGAGGAGGATCGGCAGACCGAGACCTTCGTGCGGCAGAGCCGGGGGCAGGTAATCGTTGATGGATTCTTCCCAGGGTATCTTCGTGAGGCTGTGGATCTTCTCAACGATGAAATCGCTGAGCCAGAATGTGATAGCTGCGGTGAACATGAAACATATTTCCCCCTCTTGGTTTTGTCGGTATCGTTAAAAACCGGCCGGTGATAACCGGCCGATTCGGATGCTGCATGAGCGGCGGGTGATCAGAGCATCAGCATGCCCCGCTGGTATTCATTGGGAAGGACGGTCCCGTAGCGCTCGCGCACGAGGTAGCGGGCCAGTGTCCCTGCGTTGATCTCGCAGTCGAGAAGGCGCAGGGCCGCGTCGTCTCCGGAGGCGGCAAAGCGCTGCCTGGCTTCATTCAGAGAGGTGACGACGGGGAGCGTGCTGTTCTTGTGGAGCGCCGAGAGCAGTTCCCGGCCGGTGTTGCCGCGCACGCCCAGCACGCGCAGGTACGGGGGACGCTCGGGGATCTCGCGGACGTCCAGAAGCAGGTGGATGAGGGCCCGCTGGATGCGGGTCTGTGTGACCTGCCGGGTCTTCAGGGACCGGACAAATGCGTCGAAGCCGTTGTAGGAATCGCGCAGGTTCACGATCCGGGCCGCCAGGTCGCTGCCGATGCCGGGGATGGCCGCGAGGGCCTCGGCGGAGACGGTCAGGAGGGGCCAGGAGAGAGGTCCGGACAGATCGCTGCCGAAGACCGGATAGTCCTGCCGGTAGTGCTCCCGCATCAGGGCGCGCACAGGCTCCGGCATACCCAGGAAGGCCTGCTCGCTCTGGCCGCTCTCGAGCATCGTTCGCAGGGCGGTCGCGGAAGGGTAGCGTGAGCCGGTGGGCACCGGCTGATGGTAGGCGTCGCCGGCACGGGTCACCGCGCAGAAGTCAAACGGCTGCCCGAGCTCCCGGATCTGGCGCAGATACGCCATCGCAAGGAGATTGTTCGGCGCGTCGAAGAGCGGACGCAGCGCCTCCTGTTCGTCCGCCGGGAGGTGCTCGGAGATGGCCGCGAAGTAGGCGGCCGGGTAGTTCCTGCCTTCGGAGAGCCCCCGGTAGAGGGAGGCCTGGAAGCCTTCGTCCTCGGTCAGGGAGGCAGCCCGCACAAGGAGGTCCGGCTGCTCGGTCTCGCAGCCGAAGACCAGGGTGTCGACCAGGCCGGAGGCCGCCAGAGAGCGCACTGCGCCGGAGGCGAAATAGTCCGCGCTCGAGGTCGCGTAACAGACGGGCAGCTGAAGGATGAGGTCCGCACCGCTTAACAGGGCGCACTCTGCCCGCAGATACTGATTCATGACAGCGGGCGCGCCTCTCTGGACGAATTCACCACTCATGATGACGACCACGGCTCCGGCATCGGCGCGATGTACGGCCTGCTGGATCAGATAAGCGTGTCCGTTGTGAAACGGATTGAATTCGGCGATGATTCCTGCGGTTTTCACGGTGGCTCTCCTTTCGTTCGGACTTCTTACTGCCATTTTGCAAAATTGTATTCTTTTTGTCAAGCGCGCGTTTATCCTTGTATTTTTTGCCGGAGAATTTTATAATTTATATATGCATTGGTGCGATGCGCCAAAAAGAGTCGGACAATTTTATATGATTACCGGGGCAAAGGAACGGAACACGTCACCGGGGAATGGAGAGAGAATATGTTAAAGGATTTTGCCAAGGCTGCGAAGCCGGAGAAGGAAGAAGTGAAGGCCAGGATTAAGAGCGCGCAGGCGCAGCTGGCCGCTTATCAGATGCAGATCAAGGAAGCGAAGCTTCCGGTGATGGTGATTTTCGAGGGCTGGGAGGCTGCCGGCAAGGGCGGCGTGATCAGCCGTGTGATCAAGGATATGGACCCGCGGTTCTTCAGCGTGGCTTCGATGGATGCCCCGCCGACGGATGTCGACCGGAGAATGCCTTTCTTATACCGTTATATGGTTGAGATCCCGGAGGCCGGTAAGTTCAAATTCTTCGACACGTTCTGGATGGAGGCGGTGACCAACGGCCTGTTCTCGGGCGAGCTGAGCCCGCAGAAGTATGAGAAGCGCATCGACGACATCAATACGACGGAGCGCCAGCTGGTGGACAACGGCTACTGCGTGATGAAGTTCTTCTTCCACATCAGCAAGAAGGAGCAGAAGGAGAGGATGGACGCCCTGCGCGCGAACAAGGATACCAAGTGGCGCGTGAGGAAGGAAGACCTCTGGGAGAATGAGCATTATGACCAGTGCCTGGACGTCTATGACCGGTATCTGAAGGATACGAACCGGTCGAGCGCGCCGTGGTACATCATCGACGCGAAGGACCGCAACTGGGCGGCGCTGCAGGTGCTGGAGTTCCTGAACAAGGGCATCGAGACCGCGCTGAAGAACCGCGGCGTGGCGGCCCCGATCCTGCAGAATGTCTTCCCGCTGCGCAAGACCCCGCTGCTCTCGGAGATCAGCTTCGAGGGCAAGACGCTGACGGATGAGGAGTACAAGGCGCAGTTAAAGGAGCTGCAGGCGAAGCTGCATGAGCTGCACAATGTCATTTATCACAAGAAGATTCCGGTGATCATCGCGTATGAGGGCTGGGACGCGGCCGGCAAGGGCGGCAACATCAAGAGAATCGCGGACGCGCTGGATCCGAGAGGCTATATCGTGCATCCGATCGCAAGCCCGGAGCCGCACGAGAAGGCGAGACATTTCCTGTGGAGATTCTGGACGAGACTGCCGAAGACCGGCCATGTGGCAATCTTCGACCGCACCTGGTACGGACGCGTGATGGTGGAGCGCCTGGAGGGCTTCTGCTCGGAGAATGACTGGCAGCGGGCCTATAACGAGATGAATGAATTCGAGAAGGAGCTGGCCGATGAGGGCGCGGTTGTGATCAAGTTCTGGGTGCACATTGATTCGGATACGCAGCTGGCCAGATTCACGGATCGCCAGAATACGCCGGAGAAGCAGTGGAAGATCACGGACGAAGACTGGAGAAACCGTGAGAAATGGGATCTCTACGAGGAAGCGATCAATGAGATGCTGCAGAAGACGAACACGACATTTGCGCCTTGGCACGTGCTGGAGTCCGTGGACAAGAAGTACGCGAGAATCAAGGCCTTAAAGATCGTGATTGAGGCGATCGAGAAGGCGTGCGGGAAGTAACAGGAATAACGGGGCTGTGATCTTGCATGACCAGAGACCCCGGCAAGGAGGAAAACATGACGCACAGTACAAACGGAGCTTTAAAACTCAATGTCCGGCGGACCGCGCTGATCGGCTTCGCTTTCTTCGGCATCCTGCTTCTGTGGCAGGTGTACGACTCCTGGTGCCCGACGTTTCTTACCGATATTTTCGCCAGAAGGATGTATGGCATCTCTTCGGCGCAGTTAAAGGCCGGCGATCCGGAGAAGATTCTGAATGTCCAGTGGATCGTGGGTATCGTGATGGCCTGCGATAACCTGGCGGCTTTGATCCTGCTGCCGATCTTCGGCAATCTGTCGGATAAGACGAAGACCCCGATCGGCAAGCGCATGCCTTACATCCTGACCGGTACGATGGTGGCGGCGATTGCATTTCCGTTCATCCCGCTGTTCTTCCACTACAATAACGTGGCAGGGATGGTTATCATGATGGCGATCGTGCTGATCTTCATGATGATGTACCGCAACCCCGCGGTTGCGCTGATGCCGGATATCACGCCGAAGCCTCTGCGGGCGAGAGCGAACGGTATCATCAATATCATGGGGTATTTCGGCGGCGCGGCTGCGACGGTGCTCGGCATCTTCCTGAAGCTGTCGGATTACATCAACGTGGAGGATTCGGCCAGAAAGCTCTGGATCATTGAGATTCCGTTCCTTGTGGCAAGCATCCTGATGGTGATCTCCGCATTTGTTCTCTTCGCGACGATCAAGGAGAATAAGCTGGCGGAGGAGCTGAAGGACGAGATGGATCTCGGCGAGAAGATGGCCGCGATCGAGACGCCGGTGGACGACGATGCTCCGATGTCCGCGGCCAACAAGAAGATGCTCTTCGGCATCCTCGCCGCGGAGTTCCTCTGGTTCATGGCGGATAACGCGATCGGCACGTATATCGGCAACTATGTCATTTACTACATGAATTCGTCCTCGAGTTCGACGATGATCCTGACGATCCTGGGCGGACTCTTCAGTGTGCTCGGATTCGCGGTCGCTGGCTCGATCGCGGATAAGATCGGCCGCAAATGGACCATTTCGACGGGCCTTGGCATCACGGTCCTGGGACTGATCCTGATGTGCTTTGTGCACCCGACCGGCAATGTGGTCGGTGCCAACGGGGAGTTCTCGTTCCCGGCGATTCTGTTCGTGGTCTGGGCGATCAAGGGCTTCGGCATGGCTTTGGTGCACAACTGCTCCTTCCCGATGGTTGTGGAGCTGTGCTCGAGCAAGGAGATCGGACGGTTTACCGGCTTCTATTATGCGGCGAGCATGTCCGCGCAGACGGTCACACCGATCCTTCTGGGACTGGTCTTCAAGGCGACCCTGGCCTGGTATGTGCTGCCGATCTATTCGTCGATCCTGCTGGCATTAAGCTTCGCGGTGTTTACCTCGCAGGTGAAGAACATCAAGGCGAAGAAGGTGGCCAACACGCACGGGCTGGAAGCACTGGATGGAGATTAAGGTTATGGGTAAGAAGAGTACATGGCTGCTGGCGGCGCTGGGTGCGCTTCCGGTGGTGCTTGCGGCTCCCGGGCATGTCTCGAGAGAAGCGGCCGAGCCGCTGCTGCATCATAAGTACGCGCACCGCGGGCTGCATGAGAAGGACAAGAGCGTGCCGGAGAACTCGCTGGCCGCGTTTGCCCGCGCCTGTGAGGCCGGGTACGGCATGGAGCTGGACGTGCAGCTGAGCGCGGACGGACAGGTCGTGGTATTCCACGATGATGACCTGAAGCGTGTCTGCGGGGTCGAGAAGGATGTGTGCGAGCTGACATTTGACGAGCTTCGCGAGCTGCGCCTGTGCGGCACCGAGGAGAGGATCCCTCTCTTTACGGAGGTTCTGGAGCTGGTGGCCGGGCGCACCCCGATGATCGTCGAGTTAAAGAGCGGCGGGAGAAATGACGAGCTCTGCGAGAAGACGCTTGAGATCCTTCGGGGGTATGACGGCGTCTACTGTATCGAGAGCTTCAATCCGGCGATCGTCGCGTGGTTCCGCAAGCATGCGCCGCAGATCGTGCGCGGGCAGTTGGCCATGCAGAGGGATCAGTACGACCCGCAGCTGATGGGCGGCCTCGGGCCGTATCTGCTGTCCAACACCTGCCTGAATGTGATCGCGAGACCTCATTTTATCGCCTACCGCGTGGGCAGGAAGGCGCCGCTTGTGAAGCTTGCGGAGCTGATGGGCGTGCTGCGGGCGGGCTGGACGATCCGTGACCCGAAGGACGAAGAAGGATTCGACATCGTGATCTTTGAATTCTATAAGGCGTAAACGTACAGGGAGGAACGCTTTTCCGCGGGAAGAGCGTCCTCCCTGTTCTTAATTCTGCAAAGTCCCTCTTGCTAGCCCGGACAGATTCATTTATAATATTTAAGGATATGCCCGAAGGGCTTTATTGGCCTGCAAGAGGGTCTTGCGGGCAGTTTTCATAACACTATACAGGAAAGGAAGTATACCAATGAGCTTTATTGACGTAGTAAAAGAGAGAGCCAGAAGCAACAAGAAGACCATCGTTCTTCCTGAGTCTATGGACGCGCGTGTGATCGAGGCAGCCAGCATCATCCTGAAAGAGGGTTTTGCGGATATCGTCCTTCTCGGAGATCCTGAGGAAGTGGCGAAGGTCGCTCCGCAGTTTGATATCTCCGGCGCGACGATCATCGATCCGAAGACTTCCGATAAGCTGGACGAGTATGTGGACGTCCTGGTCGAGCTTCGCAAGAAGAAAGGCATGACTCCGGAAGAGGCCCGTCACCTGATGACCAGCGACTATATGTTCTATGCATGCATGATGGCGAAGTGCAATGACGCTGACGGCGTTGTATCCGGCGCCTGCCATTCAACCGCGAACACCCTTCGCCCGGCCCTTCAGATCATTAAGACCAAGCCCGGCACCAAGCTCGTTTCTTCCTTCTTCCTGATGGTTGTTCCGAACTGCGAGTACGGCAACAACGGCACCTTCGTCTTCTCTGACTGCGGCCTGAACCAGAATCCGACCGCGGAAGAGCTGGCAGCCATCGCGGGCAGCTCCGCGGAGAGCTTCAAGCTTCTGACCGGCGAGGACGCGAGAGTCGCGATGCTTTCTTACTCCACGATGGGCAGCGCGAAGCACGACGACGTGACCAAGGTGCAGGAAGCGACCAGGATCGCGAAGGAGCAGTATCCGGAGCTGATGCTGGACGGCGAGATGCAGCTTGACGCGGCGATCGTTCCTTCCGTCGGTTCTTCCAAGGCTCCCGGAAGCCAGGTGGCAGGCAAGGCCAACACCCTGATCTTCCCGAACCTGGATGCAGGCAACATCGGCTACAAGCTGGTGCAGAGACTGGCGAAGGCTGAGGCTTACGGCCCGGTCTGCCAGGGTATCGCCAAGCCCGTCAACGATCTGTCCAGAGGCTGCTTCGCCGAGGATATCGTGGGCGTGGTAGCGATCACGGCGGTTCAGGCACAGTAACAGACAGTCATTCGGAAGAAAATACATTTACAGGAGAATATATCTATGAAGATTTTAGTTATGAACTGCGGCAGCTCTTCTCTGAAGTACCAGCTGATCGACATGGAGAACGAGAGCGTCCTGGCCAAGGGTCTGTGCGAGAGAATCGGCATCGACGGCTCGAAGCTGACGCATCAGCCCACCGGCAAGGACAAAGTGGTCGTGGAGAAGGATATGCCGACCCATCAGACGGCTGTGGAGCTGGTCCTGTCTGCGCTGCTCGATCCGGAGCACGGCGTGATCAAGTCCATGGATGAGATCGGTGCGGTAGGACACAGAGTCCTGCACGGCGGCTCGGTTTATTCGGATTCCATCGTGGTCAACGAGGATGTCAAGAGAGTCATCCGCGAGTGCTTCGACCTGGGACCTCTGCACAACCCGGCAAACTTAATGGGTATCGAGGCGTGCGAGGCAGCTATGCCCGGCAAGCCGCAGGTTGCGGTGTTCGATACCGCGTTCGGCCAAGGCATGAAGCCGGAAGCTTACATGTATGCGATCCCTTACGAGTATTATGAGAAGTACAAGATCCGCCGCTACGGCTTCCACGGAACCAGCCATATGTTCGTGAGCAAGAGAGTGCTTGATTTCGCCGGCCTCGACAAGAAGAGCGGCAAGGTCATCGTCTGTCACCTGGGCAACGGCGCTTCGATCTCTGCTTCCATCGGCGGCAAGTGCGTGGATACTTCCATGGGCCTTACACCACTGGAGGGCCTGATCATGGGTACCAGATCCGGCGATGTGGATCCTGCGGTTCTGCAGTTCATCTGCAACCATGAGAACCTGAGCGTGGATGAGATGCTCAACATTCTCAACAAGAAGTCCGGTGTTCTGGGCGTATCCGGTGTCTCCAGCGATTTCCGCGATATCGCGGCTGCGGAGGAGGAAGGCAACGAGCGCGCGAAGCTTGCATTTGACGCATTTATCTACCGTGTCGTGAAGTACATCGGCGCCTATGTGGCGGCCATGAACGGTGTGGACGCGATTGCGTTTACCGCAGGCGTCGGCGAGAACGATGCGAGAGCGCGTGAGAGAGTCTGCGCACCGCTCGGCTATCTCGGCGTGAAGATCGACGCGGAGGCCAACAAGACCCGCGGCAAAGAGATCATGATCTCTACCCCGGATTCCAAGGTGAAGGTTATGGTCATCCCGACCAACGAGGAGCTCGCGATCGCGAGAGATACGCTTTCCCTGATCTGAGGAGATCGGTCCCGGGCAGCGATTGTTTTTCCGCAAATGAATCCTTGAGATCCGTGCCACCGGCTGTATGTGCAGCCGGTGGTGTTTTGCGCATTTTCAGAGGGACAGCGGGCGGCATTCTGTTTTGTTCTCTTTGAAATTTCCTGTTGACAAACAATTCATCGTTGGCTATAATTTTATGGTGCTGACTTAAGGAGGATGAACTATGATTATTTCTCTTGCGGAGATCATGCAGATTCCGAATGAAAGCCGGCAGATGGAGATTCCCGTGGAAGCGGAGAGGATCCATGTGGCTGGGATGGATCACAAGGTGATATCGAAGGAGCCGCTGAAGCTTACGGTGACCAATCTGGGGAACCGCAGGGTTGCACTTCAGGGAGCGACGAAGATCGTACTGGCGATTCCGTGCAGCCGTTGTCTGGATGAAGTGGATGTGCCTTTTGAGATTGAGATCGACGATGAGATCGATTTTCGTCAGAAGGAGGCGGGTCCCGACGAGATTCCGGACGAGCGAGTATACATTGACGGAACGAACCTGGATGTAGAACGGCTCATCTATGACGAGATACTTCTTGACTTCCCGCTGCAGACGCTGTGCAGAGAAGACTGCAAGGGGATCTGCAAGGTATGCGGAGTCAATCTCAATAGAGAGACATGTAGCTGTGATCAGACGGTATTGGATCCGCGGATGGCAGCTTTTCAAGACATTTTTGATCAGTTTAAGGAGGTGTGACCTATGTCTATCTGTCCCAAGAATAAACACTCCAAGGCAAGACGTGACAGCCACAGAGCTCATTGGAAGATGAGTGCCCCTGCTCTCGTAAAGTGCAGCAAGTGCGGCGCGCTGATGGTTCCTCACAGAGTCTGCAAGAAGTGCGGCAGCTACAACAAGAGAGAGATCATCGCTGTCGGTGAGTAATTGAATCGTTAAGAGACGGCCATGCGGTCTATGGACTGCATGGCTGTTTTTTTGCTCTTTGTCAAGAGTTGGGGTTAAGAAATGACTCATATGAGGATGAGGGTTTTCTCTCATCCTCATTCATTTTTCGGGCTCGTTCTGTCTGCACACGGCTGTAAGTGAGAAAGAGACAATAGAGGTTTTTTGACAAGAACGGAGAATGCTATTATAATTCAATTATATATGGTTATGAAAGAATATAAAGGATTATGAAATGAAAAGAAAACACACCATTCTTTCTGCATTTTGTCTGATCGTGATATTCTTATGTGCATTTTGCCTTGTGGGTTGTCAGGGCAAGGATCCGGCTGGTGACGAGAATCCTGCGGGATCTGCGCAAGAGACAACAACCGAAACGCCGGAGCAGGATCACAGCCATGATATCTCTTATGCGGATGCCTTTGTCAGCAAAAATGCACCGGAAGGATTTGCGACACCCGACACGATCGCATTTTCTTATGTGGATCAGGATGACAACATGGTTGTGGAAAACATTGCCCCGTCCGAGGTGAATGCGTTTGTTTCTGCCATGGAACATCCGCCGAGAACGTATTATTTTGACAAATACATTCCGGAGAAGCTGCAATCACTGTTCCCGATCCTGGATTATGCTATGTATTATGGATACGACAAGATGTGCATTCCTACCACAGAGTTCGAAGGATCGAACTTGTTTGCGGTCTCAAAATATCTTGGATTGATCTACCTGGTCAATGACAACAGCGTGACAGGAAGAACTGTCTCCAGTTTTGAAAATGAAGCCGGAGAGAAGGTCAATTATGTGTATGTCAGTATCATGGGCATGGGCCGGCAGCAGACGGAGAAATATCGTACTGCGATTGATGAGGCAAAGAGAATTGTTGCGACTGTGCCGGAGGACTATAACGAGTATGAAACCGCTATGTATCTCTACCGGTATCTGACCGATCATGTAGAATATAATTACTTCGATTATTATAAAGGGACAGATTGGAATCTATTGTATGATGCCCTGATCAAGGGCTCGACCGTTTGCGCCGGCTATAATGAGGCGATGTATGTATTGTTTAACCTCGCTGGAATTGAGTGCTTCCCGATCACCGGCTATGTCTATGACGATTATCATTCGAATGATTCCACAACTCGGTACAACGGCGGTCATGGCTGGAATGTGGCAAAACTAGACGGGAAGTATTATGAATTCGATGCGACATGGGATGCCGGAAGACCTATGGCGGAGTACTTGTTCTTCGCGGTCTCCACAGAAGATTTGATGTATTACTATCCAAGACGGATTGATGATTATTGTGAGAATTACTGTGAACCCCGGACGGAATCGTTGTTTGAACGCGTCAATCTTGAGGATGATTCGATGGACTATGGACTGCTTCAGACAGCATTTTTCATTGTGAATGAGGCACACACCAATCCCCTGCAATTGTTAATCAGCCTTGGATTTGATGTGACAGAAGAAGAACTGATGCCCCTGAAGAATGGATGGTCGTTGGCTCCATATGCATATGACGATTTTATCGACGTGATTGACGACATGATGTCTGTCGAACTGGCAGAGACGTTCTTCCACGGATATATCAAAAATGAAAAAGGATATATCTGCATCAACACGGAGAAGCAGGGAGAGACTTACCGATTCTGCAGAATTGAAGATGAGAAGGCAAAGGTGTATCGTTTCGATGAGCGAGGTAATTTTACCAGATGCGATATGGCTTACCGGATCGGGGATGATGGTGTGCGTTATTTTTTGGAGAGCCTGAAGGAAGTGCACGATTAGAGGGTGTGTTCTATTATGAGCGGTTTATTTTTGAAGAAGAATAGAAGTACGGACTGTCTTGTCCTTTCTTTGCTGGAGAATGAAGAAATGTATGGATCTCAGATGATTCATGCGCTGGAGGAGCGGGGCGAGACTGCTTTTGACAAGAACCAGGGTGCCATCTACCCGGTGCTGCATCGACTTGTGAAGAAAAAGCTGCTGGATGCCTGCTGGAGAGACTGTGAGGGGCTTGAACGCAGGTGTTACCGCATCTCAGAGAAGGGCAAAGAGATACTGAAAAAAGAAAAGAGCAAACAGCAGCTGAAACAAGGATAAAGAAGGCGGCGGGCGAAGATGAAAAGGGAAGAATATCTTCGCGAAGTAGTTGCTTCGCTCAAGGATACAGCGGTTCAAGTGAATATTGAGCGTGAATTACAAGGCCATATCGATGATCTCGTCGCTTCCTTCACAGGGGATGGATGCAGCCCGGAGGAAGCAGAGAAGAAAGCAATTGACCTGATGGGCAATGAAGAGAAACTCGGATATCAATTTTCCAGAGTCTACCGAGAACATGCCGCGCCGATTGTGTTTGGAGTAGAATTCTTTGCTTATTTATTTGGAATCTTTTTTGCATTTGTGACTTTCGCTTTTGCTGATTCTCCTTTTGAGCCGATATTCGCATGGATTGAGCTTTTTTTCGTCGGCGGTACCGCAGCATTTCTTGCCTATGGCGTGAAGATCAAAGACAGAGCGATCTGCGCGGTTGCCGCAGCCTATTATAGTGTTTATGCAATTATTCGTGCGCTCGCCGGTGCGCCTTTTCTGCTGCTTCTTCGGTATCTGCTGGAAGGCCATATGGATACCTATCGGTCGATCAGTCAGACATGGACGTTATCCGCGGGAATATACCGTGCAGTATCGATTGCTTTTTACGTCCTTTTTGCCGGGCTGGTTTTTGTGGCAGCCGGTCTTCTGAAGGTAAAAAGCACCGGACATTTGAAAAGGATCTTAACAAAGGTTTTCATCGGTATATCTGTTCTTCAGCTTGCGTTGTTTATCGTTTCTGCCATTGCATATAAACCGTATCCAAGTGTTGGATATAGAGGGTTTTATCTCGTTGACGCAGAGCAGATGACTGAGATCGAGAGCCTGGATGTCACGAAGGAAGATCTCCTTGAGATTGATTATGACTTGGGTACGAATCATGCTTATTCCCGGTCTGAACATCTGAGAAATCTGGATTATTCGGAAGAGGATGCCAGACTTGACGATGTGATCATTTTCAAGAAAAAGCTTTCAGCAGAGATGATAACAAGTAAGGGCTATGTGGCGATGATTCCGGTAATGAGTGAGGCGTACATCGACCCGGATACCAGAGAGGTGAGACATCGAGAGGTTCTTGATTATCAAAACGCCAAATGGTTTGATGCCCTTGAGGGGACAACATTTCGGCTGGAGGCGCATATTCCGGGCGCTGACTGGATGATCTGTGAAATCAAGATAAGATAAGGCCTATAGAAGAGACAATCAGGCAGGTTCCATCGGAGCCTGCCTTTTTAAAGTGCGCCCGGCTGCGCACGGTCTCGGGGGAAGAATGACCGGGGCTTCTCAACCGCGGAAATGAGACAGCTGCTCGGACTGGCGGAGGGACACGTGGTCACAAATGTGATACTGAACATCGTCGTCACGCTGAAGTACATCCTGCCGCATCTGTCGATCGCTCCGCAGCTGCAGGACCCTCTGGCAGGGCCGAACCTGCCTGTGTGAGTGGATCGAGCGGTTGCCAGCCGGGAGGGGATTCATTTGCCGGACATGAAGAAGAGGCTGTGACGGTTCACAGCCTCTTTGGTGGTTTATGGGAGGGGTCAGATCGTCTCTACGATGCCCTGGCCGGGGCGCTCGCCTCTGCGGAGGCGAGGTTCGATCTGGCCGAAGATGATGTCGGGCACGTATTTCACGGAGGGGACGAGGAAGTCGGGCTTGGAGGCCGCGAGCTCGTCGTAGTTGTTGGAGCCGCTGGCGTAG
>JAFPYK010000277.1 GCA_017412265.1 Lachnospiraceae bacterium | reverse complement strand
GTGATGATGGAGTTCTCGGGCAAGGAGCTGATCAAGGGCGAGTCGGACGCGTCGAGCTTCCCGAGCGGCGGCCTGCGGGCGACCTTCGAGGCCAGAGGCTATACGGCCTGGGACTGCACGTCTCCGGCGTTCCTGAAGGAAGACGCGACGGGCGTGATTCTGTGCATCCCTACGGCATTCTGCGCGTACACGGGAGAGGCGCTGGATAAGAAGACGCCCCTGCTGCGTTCCCTGGAGGCCATTGACCGCGAGGCGACGAGACTGATGCACCTGTTCGGCTACGAGGACGTGCACAGTGTGTCCTGTTCGGTCGGGCCGGAGCAGGAGTATTTCCTGATCGATCATGAGAAATACATGCAGAGAGAGGACCTGATGCTCACCGGGCGGACGCTCTTCGGCGCGCCGGCCCCGAAGGGCCAGGAGCTGGATGATCATTACTTCGGAACGATCAAGGAGCGGATCGGCTCGTACATGAAGGAGCTCAACGAGGAGCTGTGGAAGCTGGGCATCCTGGCGAAGACGCAGCACAATGAGGTGGCTCCAGGCCAGCACGAGCTGGCGCCGATCTATTCGACGGCCAACATCTCCACCGACCACAACCAGCTGGTGATGGAGACGATGAAGAAGGTGGCGAACCGTCACGGGCTCAACTGCCTGCTGCACGAGAAGCCCTTCGCGGGCGTGAACGGCTCGGGCAAGCATGACAACTGGTCTCTGCTGACCGATACGGGCATCAATCTGTTAAAGCCCGGCAGACGCCCTCACGAGAACCTGCTCTTCCTCTTCGTGCTCTCCGCGGTGATCCGCGCGGTGGATGAGCACGCGGGGCTGCTGCGCCTCTCGGCCTCCAACCCGGGCAATGACCACCGTCTGGGCGCAAATGAGGCGCCTCCGGCGATTATCTCGATGTTCATCGGAGAGCAGCTGGAGGATATCCTGGCGCAGATCCTGGAGACCGGCACGGCAAATTCTTCCAAGCGCGGCGGGCGGCTCAACATCGGTGTGCACACGCTGCCGGAGCTTCGCAAGGACGCGACCGACCGCAACCGTACATCTCCGTTTGCCTTCACGGGCAATAAGTTTGAGTTCCGTATGGTCGGTTCTTCGATGTCCATCGCGGATGCGAATACCGTGCTGAATACGATTGTTGCGGACGCGCTCTCGGAGATGTGTGACGAGCTGGAGAAGGCGGAGAATTTCGAGGACTGTGTCCGGGACCTGATTCGGCGCAACGTCACGGAGCATCAGAGGATTATCTTCAACGGAGACGGCTACTCACAGGCGTGGGTGGAAGAGGCGGCCAGACGCGGCCTGCCGAATTATCCTTCGTTTGTGGACGCGATTCCGTGCCTGGTGGATGAGAAGTCGGTGCGTGTCTTCGAGAAGTTCGGTGTGCTGAATGAAGCGGAGCTGCACTCCAGGACCGAGATTCTGTACGAGAGCTATTCCAAATGTATCAATATCGAGGCCAAGACGATGATCGATATGGCTTCGAAGCTTTATATTCCTTCAGTGATCGGGTTCATCACGAGCCTGGCCAATTCGATCAACGCGGTGCAGGCCGCGGTGCCGGGGCTGACGGTGGACGTGCAGACCGAGCTGCTGACGCTTTGCTCGAAGCTGCTTGCGGATGCGCAGAGGGAGCTGAAGGCGCTGTGCGACCTGGATGCGAAGGCGGCGACGATTACGGATACTGCGCAGCGGGCGAGGTTCTTCCGGTATGAGGTGTTCCCGCAGATGGCGAGGCTGAGAGAGCCGATCGACAAGCTGGAGAATATCGTGGATAAGGAATTCTGGCCCGTGCCGCAGTATAAAGAGTTGATGTTTGAGGTGTAATGCCTGCCGGAGGGGGAGGGGGCGTCTCACGAAAATGTTTCGGGACGCGCCTTTCGGCTCGGGTACCTCGGTGCAGCGGCACGTAAGCGGCCGAGTGACGCAGCGGGGAAATGTAATCTAGAAGTTTGGTGCGCTGCTTTCGCAGCGTTCAGTCACGATAAAATGCGGTTTTGAACCTTTGGTTCAACCGCATTTTTTCGTGTCTGAATAACACCAAACTTCTTTTGTCGTTCACGGAGCTGCGTCGCTCGCCGCGCTAAGTGCCGGCACTC
>JAFPYK010000276.1 GCA_017412265.1 Lachnospiraceae bacterium | reverse complement strand
GCACCGGGGTTTTTTGCGTCTTGAGGGAGAATTCCGGGATGAAAATAACCTCGCAAATGCTTGATTGATGACTGTCTGCTATGATAAAATAAAAACAAATAAAGCACGGAGGGTTTATAATATGTTAGTTTCTGCAAAAGAGATGCTGGATAAGGCAAAAGCCGGCCATTATGCGGTCGGTCATTTTAACCTGAACAACCTGGAGTGGACGAGGGCGATCCTTGAGACGGCGGAGGAGATGAGATCTCCGGTTATCCTCGGCGTATCGGAAGGCGCTGCCAAGTATATGGGCGGCTATAAGACCATCGTCGGCATGGTCAACGGCCTGCTGGATTACCTGAAGATCACGGTTCCCGTAGCTCTGCATCTGGATCACGGCAGCTACGAGGGCGCGAAGGCCTGCATCAACGCCGGATTCTCTTCCGTCATGTTTGACGGTTCCGCACTCCCGATCGACGAGAACATCGAGAAGACCAAAGAGCTGGTTGCTGCCTGCCATGTGCTGGGCATCTCCCTTGAGGCCGAGGTCGGCGCGATCGGCGGCGAAGAGGACGGTGTGATCGGCATGGGCGAGTGCGCGGATCCCGAAGAGTGCAAGAGGATCGCTGACCTGGGCGTGGATATGCTCGCGGCCGGCATCGGCAACATCCACGGCAAGTATCCCGCTAACTGGCAGGGCCTTTCCTTCGAGACGCTGGATAAGATCAGCGCGGCGGTAGGCTCGATGCCTCTGGTTCTGCACGGCGGCTCCGGCATTCCGGAGGACCAGGTGCGCAAGGCGATCGAGCTCGGCGTATCCAAGGTCAACGTCAATACCGAGTGCCAGCTGGAGTTTGCGGCAGAGGTGCGCAAGTACTTCGAGGCCGGCAAGGATCTGGAAGGCAAGGGATTTGACCCGCGCAAGATCATGGCGCCCGGCGTGAAGGGCATCAAGAAGATCGTGAAAGAGAAGATGGAGCTGTTCGGTTCTGTCGGCAAGGCCTGATTCCGATGACTGCGGCCCGGGTGGATTTCCCGGGCCTTTTCCGACATTCCGCGCTGACGGGAGGGGCCTGCGGGGCCCTGAGCGGGCCGGAATGCCGCGGGGGAGAAGGGCCCCCGAATTTGCACTTCTTTATGATTTGTGATATGATATAGAAGTGCCCGGATTCATCCGGGAGATTTTGTGTCCGGCCTGCCGGACGAGAATGAGGAGCAATATGAAGAATATTTTATTTGCAGCATCGGAGTGTGTGCCTTTTATTAAGACCGGCGGTCTGGCGGATGTCGTCGGATCCCTGCCGAAGTATTTTGATAAAGAGGAGTTCGACGTCCGCGTGATGATCCCGAATTACCGGATGATCGACCAGAAGTGGAAGGACCAGATGGTCTACAAGACCAGCTTCTACATGAATCTGGCGTGGCGCAACCAGTATGTGGGCATCATGGAGATGGAGTATGAGGGGATCACCTTCTACTTCATTGACAATGAGTTCTATTTCAGCGGCGACCATCCTTACGGGGAGATCTACCAGGATATCGAGAAGTTCGCGTTCTTCAGCAAGGCGGTCCTGTCTGCCCTGCCTGTGATCGATTTCAAGCCTGACGTGATCCACTGCCATGACTGGCAGACAGGCCTGATCCCGGTATTCCTGAAGGATACTTTCGCACAGAATCCGTTCTTCTGGGGCATCAAGACGGTGATGACCATCCACAACCTGAAGTTCCAGGGCGTCTGGGACAAGAACACCATCCAGGATATCACCGGCCTGTCTTCGTATTATTTCACGCCGGACAAGCTGGAAGCCTACGGCAATGCGAACTACCTGAAGGGCGGCATCTGCTACGCGGATGAGGTGACGACGGTGAGCGAGTCTTACGCGCAGGAGATCCGGACCCCGTTCTACGGGGAGGGCCTGGACGGCCTGCTCAACGCGCGTGCCGGCAGCCTCTGCGGCATCGTCAACGGCCTTGACTACAACGAGTGGAACCCCTGGACCGATCCCTACATCTATCATCACTACAGCGCGGCGAACTTCCGGCGCGAGAAGAAGAAGAACAAGCTGGCCCTGCAGAAGGAGCTCGGCCTGGAAGAGAACGAGAAGGTCTTCATGATGGGCGTGGTTTCGCGCCTGACGGACCAGAAGGGATTCGACCTGATCGAGTGCGTGATGGAGCAGCTGTGCGCGGAGGATACGCAGTTCGTGATCCTCGGCACCGGCGAGCCGCGCTACGAGAACCTCTTCCGCCACTACGAGTGGAAGTACAAGGGCAGAGTATCTTCGAACATCTACTACAACAATGAGAGATCTCACAAGATCTACGCGGCGTGCGACGCCTTCCTGATGCCTTCGCTGTTCGAGCCCTGCGGCCTGAGCCAGCTGATGAGCCTGCGCTACGGAACCCTTCCGATCGTGCGCGAGACCGGCGGCCTGAAGGATACCGTGGAGCCTTACAACGAGTATGAGGGCACCGGCACCGGCTTCTCCTTCGCCAACTACAACGCGCATGAGATGCTCGCGACCGTCGAGTATGCCAAGGACGTCTACTACAATCACAAGAGAGAGTGGAACAAGCTGGTGGACCGCGCGATGGCGGCGGATTTCTCGTGGGATGTGTCCGCGAAGAAGTACGAGGAGATCTACAGAAAACTGACCTATTAACGCTTGCAGAGGCACAGATCTGAGCCTTTGTGAAGCAAATAAACCGATAATTTTTCCGGCGGATGCAAAGTGCCCGGGATCCCGCTCATTTGAGGATTTCTTCTTGCATTTTCAGCATGGATAGGGTATGATAGCATTCGGAAGTTTGAGAAATTATTGACAACATGTCACTAATTATATTCCACACAATAAAAGTTTTTCCAGGAGGAAACAAACATGGCAGTAAGAGTTGCAATCAACGGTTTCGGTCGTATCGGCCGCCTGGCTTTCAGACAGATGTTTGGTGCTGAGGGCTATGAAGTAGTAGCTATCAACGATCTTACCTCCCCCAAGATGCTCGCTCATCTGTTAAAGTATGACAGCTCTCAGGGTAAGTATGCATATGCAGATCAGGTTACCTCTGACGAGGATTCCATCACCGTCTGCGGCAAGAACATCAAGATCTATGCGATCCCGGATGCGAACAATTGCCCTTGGGGCGAGCTCAATGTTGACGTAGTTCTGGAGTGCTCCGGCTTCTACACCAGCAAGGCGAAAGCTCAGGCTCATATCAATGCCGGCGCCCGCAAGGTTGTCATCTCTGCTCCTGCAGGCAATGATCTTCCTACCATCGTATACAACGTGAACCATGAGACCCTGAAGGCTGAGGATACCATCATCTCCGCAGCTTCCTGCACCACCAACTGCCTGGCTCCTATGGCGGACGCTCTGAACAAGTATGCTCCGATCCTGTCCGGTATCATGTGCACGATCCATGCTTACACCGGTGACCAGATGACTCTGGACGGCCCTCAGAGAAAGGGTGACCTGAGAAGATCCCGCGCGGCTGCTCTGAACATCGTTCCTAACAGCACCGGCGCTGCGAAGGCTATCGGCCTTGTTATCCCTGAGCTCAACGGCAAGCTCATCGGCTCCGCTCAGCGTGTTCCTACCCCTACCGGTTCTTCCACCATCCTGACCGCTGTTGTCAAGAAGGCCGGCCTGACCAAGGAAGGCATCAACGAGGCGATGAAGGCTGCTGCGAACGAGTCCTACGGCTACAACACCGATGAGATCGTTTCTTCCGATATCGTCGGAATGACCTATGGCTCCCTGTTCGATGCGACCCAGACCATGGTCAACGCGATCGGCGACGATCTGTATGAGGTTCAGGTTGTTTCCTGGTATGACAACGAGAACTCCTACACCTCTCAGATGGTTCGTACCATCAAGTATTTCTCTGAGTTAGCATAATCTGCGCAGGAGAAGAAACATTTGATCCCAAGGGGTCCGGTTCACATTGGACCGGACCCTTTTAATCTATGTGAAAGGAATCTGGAACTATGTTAAATAAAAAGTCTGTTGATGATATCAATGTCAAGGGCAAGAGAGTTCTGGTTCGCTGCGACTTCAACGTTCCGTTAAAGGGCGGCGTGATCACCGATGAGAACCGTCTCGTTGCGGCTCTGCCTACCATCAAGAAGCTGGTTGCCGACGGCGGCAAGATCATTCTCTGCTCTCATCTGGGCAAGGTGAAGACCGAGGAAGATAAGCTGACCAAGACTCTGGCACCTGTCGCTGTCCGCCTGTCCGAGCTGCTCGGCCAGGAGGTGAAGTTCGTTCCGAATCCGGATGTCGTCGGCGAGAATGTCCGCGAGGCGATCGCCGAGATGAAGGACGGAGACATCATCCTTCTTGAGAACACCCGTTTCCGCAAGGAAGAGACCAAGTGCGGAGAGGCTTTCTCCAAGGATCTGGCTTCCATCTGCGACGTTTATGTCAATGATGCGTTCGGTACCGCTCACAGAGCTCACTGCTCCAACGTCGGTGTGACCCAGTTCGTCGACACCGCGGTTGTTGGCTATCTGATGCAGAAAGAGATTGATTTCCTCGGCAATGCGGTCAACGATCCGGTTCGTCCGTTCGTTGCAATCCTCGGCGGCGCGAAGGTTGCCGATAAGTTAAATGTCATCTCCAACCTGCTGGAGAAGTGCGATACCCTGATCATCGGCGGCGGCATGGCCTACACCTTCCTTAAGGCGAAGGGCTATGAGGTCGGCAAGTCCCTGCTGGACGAGACCAAGGTGGACTACTGCAAGGAGATGATGGAGAAGGCGGAGAGCCTGGGCAAGAAGCTTCTTCTTCCTGTCGATACCGTTGTCACTTCCGAGTTCCCGGATCCGATCGATGCGGAGATCGCAACCGAGGTTGTGGATGCCGACAAGATCCCTGCCGACAAGATGGGCATGGATATCGGACCGAAGACCAAGGAGCTGTATGCTGAGGCTGTGAAGTCCGCGAAGACCGTTGTCTGGAACGGACCGATGGGCGTCTTCGAGAACCCGATCCTGGCAGCAGGAACCATCGCTGTCGCGAAGGCTCTGGCTGAGACCGACGCTACGACCATCATCGGCGGCGGCGATTCTGCAGCGGCTGTAAACCAGCTTGGTTTCGGCGACAAGATGACCCACATCTCCACCGGCGGCGGCGCTTCCCTCGAGTTCTTAGAGGGCAAGGAGCTTCCTGGTGTGGCAGCTGCACAGGACAAATAATCGGTACATTTCCACAGAACCCACCGCTCCATCCGGCCTCGTGCCGGGTGGAGTGTTGATTGTTAAGAAAAGAGGATTTCAATATGGCTAGAAGAAGAATTGTTGCCGGCAACTGGAAGATGAACATGACTCCCAGCGAGGCTGTTGCTCTGTGCGCTCAGTTAAAGGACCTGGTGGTCAATGATGAGGTGGACGTGGTCTACTGCGTACCTGCCATCGATATCGTCCCTGTTGTTGAGGCGGTCAAGGGAACCAACGTAAAGGTCGGCGCTGAGAACATGTACTTCGAGGAGAAGGGTGCTTACACCGGCGAGATCTCTGCTGCGATGTTAAAGGATGCCGGCGTAGAGTACGTCATCATCGGTCATTCCGAGAGAAGAGACTACTTCAAAGAGGATGACGCCCTGCTCAACAAGAAGGTGAAGAAGGCTCTGGAAGCCGGTCTGACCCCGATTCTCTGCTGCGGCGAGTCTCTGGAGCAGCGCGAGATGGGCATCACTTTGGACTGGATCCGCATGCAGATCAAGTGCGACCTGCAGGGTGTGACCGCAGAGCAGGTGGCCTCCATGGTTATCGCTTATGAGCCGATCTGGGCGATCGGTACCGGCAAGACCGCGACCTCCGATCAGGCGGAAGAGGTCTGCGGAGCGATCCGTGCGTGCATCGCTGAGATCTATGACGAGGCGACGGCTGAGGCGGTCCGCATCCAGTACGGCGGCTCCGTCAACGGCGGCAACGCGAAGGAGCTCTTCGGCAAGCCCGACATCGACGGCGGCTTAGTCGGCGGCGCTTCTCTGAAGGCAGACTTCGGCAAGATCGTGAATCCGGAATAATCCGGCGGCAAGGCGGCAGGGACAGGTTCTCTGCCGCCATTTTTTATTCAGGGCAGATGAGATGACAAGGAGGAGGACTGTGATGAAGAGATATCGAGTGGGTGTGATGATATTCCTTCTTGCCGTGCTGATCCTCTCCGGATGTGCGAAGAAGCCTTCGAAGCAGGTGACACTGATCTGGAGGATGCCGGACGGTACCGAGTTGTACCGGGCGGAGGTCGAGAGAGAGCTTCTGGAGAAGGACGGAAGAAAATGCTACTATGAGGCATACAAGGGGGACTTTCCGGCAAAGCCCTCGGAGGGGGATTTTGATTATTTCTTCGAGATGTGGCTCGAGGACGAGAAGGCTTCGGATGAGAATACGAGGGTGCTGGTGCCTGACTTCTTCAGCTGTTATAAGCGGTTTACGCTGACGTGGCTGGACGAGGACGGGACGGTGCTGGACGTCACGACCGGGCTCTCCGGGAGAGATCCGCTGATGTACGGGCCGAATGTTCTCCCCGAGCCGGAGGAGGGTTGGACGTATGAGTGGGAGCCTGCGCCGGGGACGATCTCCGGGGATCAGACGTACCAGGCACATTACGTGAAGAGATGAACAGCCGGGCCGCGCATGAGATCTGTGCGCGGCTTTTTTTCTGCTTGACAATATCGAGTATCGATGTTACGATCTAACCATAATATCGATACTCGATAAATGAGCAGGCAAGCTGCACACAAGGCAGGCCTGCCGGATGGGAGAGAGATGGAGAGATCAACAAAGCGTGTGTTTAAGAATTACCGCTATACGCAGTGTGATGAGTTTGCGGAATATCTGAAGGAGATGGCCAGCAAGGGCTGGCATTTCCGCGAGATGCGGATGGGGCTGGTGTTTGAGAAGGGCGAGCCTTCGGATGAGACCTACGATGTGCAGGTCTTCCTGAAGAACCAGGAGAGTGACAAGGTGCCGCGGATCGAGACAGAAGAGTATGCGGAGTACTGCCTGGCGGCCGGCTGGGAGATGGCGGACAGCAACCGGAGATTCGTGGTATTCCGGCGCGTGTCTGAGGACGCGGTTCCGATCGTGACGCCGGAGGAGAAGTTGGAGGCCGCCTGCGCGGCCGAGAGAGGGAGAGTGCTTCAGGGGCTTACGGGAACGCTGATCGTTATCGCAGCATATATTTTCTCGCTTCTTCGCATCCCGGAAGAGACGCTGTTCGATCCGGTGCGGCTGATCGCCGTGCTGGCATTTCTGGCCGTGCTGGCAAGACAGGGGACGCAGCTTCTCCTTCTCGCCCGCTGGAGGAAGAAAAAGAGAGAGGAGATCTCGGAGGGAGTCACGGACTTCTGCAGGGAGATGCGAGGGGATAGGATCGGACATTATGTCTGGATGGCCGTCGGAGCCGCCCTGGTGGCGCTGCTCCTGTGGAGCATGAGGGGCAATGCGTACTTCTGGGTGCTCTTTGCACTTATCCTCGCCGGAAGCGCGGTCTTCGAGTGGCTGCGCCCCGGAAAAGAGACACGAGGGGGTCTTGCCATCGCCTATGGGCTGATCGTGTTCCTCGCGATTTTCTTCGTGGTGTTTTTAAATGTGCAGAAGCCTGCAGAGGCGGTGACGGAGGAGAGCCGCAGACAGATGGAGCAGATGCCGCTGAAGCTCTCGGATCTGACCGGGGAGGAGACGGAGCCGTTGTTCGGTGATGCCTCAGCTGCGAAGACAGTGTTCGGAGAGAAGCTCGTGTACCGGGTCCGGGATCAGAAGGAGAGAGAGCTGTTCTATTATCTCTACCGGGTGAAATCTGATGCGCTGCTGCGGAGCGTATGGGAGTCGTTAACGAAGGAATCACGGGACCGGATGGTGCAAGCCGAGGATGCCTGGGGCGGCGCAGAGGCGCTCACGTTCGCGCCCGGTGTGGCTACGTATTACGTCCTGTATGAGGACGCGGTGCTGCAGATGGGCGTCGATCATCCGCTCTCTGAGGATGAGATCCGCCTGGTGCGGGAGAAGCTGGGGTACTGAAGATGGCGAGAGAACAGTTTCAGACACTGACAGAGCCTATGTATTACGTGCTTCTGGCCCTGGCCAGGGAGTGCTGCGGCGTGGATGTCATGGGCAAGGTGAAGGCGATCTCGGCAGGCCGGATCACCATCGGGCCGGGGACGCTCTATGCCCTGCTTCCGAAGCTGGAGGAGAACGGTATGATCCGCCAGACGAGGCAGGAGGGGCGCCAGAAGTGGTATGTGATTGCGGAGAAGGGAAGGCAGATGCTTACGCAGGAGCAGGAGCGCCTGCGGCAGATGCTGGAGGACGCAGAGTGCGCCGAGACGCCGGAGCAAGGAGTTTCGGGTTGAAAGTGACGGTGATTTGACGTATCATTTCTGTGAAAAGGACATCGGGTCCGATGTCCTGACCGAGAATACCGTCTGCAGGAGAGTGGGAAGAATTGAAGGAAGAAGTGAAAACGATCACGCTGCAGTGCCCGTCCTGCGGGGCTGCGATGAAACTGGATGAGGAACACAGACGCGCGGTGTGCCCTTACTGCGATTATGAGATGCTGATCGAGAAGAAGGATTTCGAGAAGCTGGAGTATGAGAGGCAGATGGGCAAGGCCCGTGCGGAGCGGGAGCTGGCGGAGCAGGAGGAGAAGCGGATCCGCCGGAGGAAGAGAAAGGGCTGGCTGATCGGTGCGGCGGTGCTCCTGGTGATCATCGCGCTCAATGCGCTGCCGGCTTCGGGACCTCTTCACGGGATGTTTTTCCCGACGGAGGTGAATCCGTTTGCGGACCTGCAGGTGACCTTCAGCGGGGACTCCGGGGAGGGTAAGATCCACCTGGAGAACCGTGCGGAGGGAGAGCTTCGCGGGGTGGAATTCGAGGCGGCTCCGGAGAAGGGCCTGCGTAACGGCGACGTCGTCGTGGTGAAGGCAAGGTCATACCCCGGCTACCGGTTCGAGCCTTCGAAGGCGGAATATACGGTGGAGGGGCTGCCGGAATGGGTCGACGAGACCGCGGATCTCACAGAGGACCATCTGGCGGAGATTCACACCTTCACGGAGAGCCTGATTCACAAGGAGTGGGACGAGATCGTCTCGACGGGCTATGTCACAGACTATGTGATCACGCCTCTGAGGGTGTACCTCTACACCGCGGATGACCCGAACCAGTATAAAAAGAACGTGCTCTATGACGCCTATACGGTGGAGGTTCACAAGCCGGGCGGAGATTCCATGACCGTGTATGAGGCCTGCTATTATGATATGCTGAAGGTGCTTGACGGACAGACGCTGCAGGCGAATTACGGGTCGCTGATGGGATTCCATCTGGGATACAGCTACGGGCTGTCCATCTATTCATCGTTCTCGGGCTGGCTCTCGTCCCAGGAGATGGAGGCGGACATCCGCTCCGTGAGAGACGGGTATACATTGCAGCAATAAGTGAGACGTGCGGCCGCAGGGCTCCCGGCGAGGGGTCCTGCGGTTTTTGAGTTTATTTGCACATGAAACAGTGGTGAATCCTCGGAAAATGTGTTAGGATAACCAAAAGCGCAACAGGGGGATGAGCAGATGACAGTGAGAGAAGAGGTCCGGAAGATGAAGCTGGCGGCGCCGCAGATGGCGGCCGCTTCTGAGGCTGTGAGAAATGACGCGCTGCTTCGGATCGCGCAGTCTTTAAATGAGCACAGGGAGGAGATCTTCGCGGCCAATCACGAGGACCTCGCGTACGCGGAGGGAGCCGGTGTGTCCGCCGCGGTGATGAAGCGGCTGAAGTTCGATGAGAAGAAGCTTGCGGGCTGCGTCGAGGGGCTGAAGCAGCTTGCCACACTCCCGGATCCGGTGGGGCGTGTGCAGTTTCAGCGGGAGCTCGACGAGGGGCTGATCCTGACGCGGGTCAGCGTGCCGATCGGCGTGATCGGCGTGATCTTCGAGGCGAGGCCGGACGCCCTGGTACAGATCTCTTCGCTCTGCATCAAGAGCGGCAACTGCGCGGTGCTCAAGGGCGGCAAGGAGACGGCCCGCACGAACCGGGCGCTCTTTGAGCTCATCGTGGAGGCCTGCCGAGAGGCCAGGCTGCCGGAGAACTGCCTGCTGCAGGTGACCGCGCACGCGGAGATCGATGAGCTGCTGGAGTGCGAGAAGGAGGTCGATCTCCTGATCCCGCGGGGGTCGAACGCATTTGTCCAGTATATCATGAATCACACGAAGATCCCGGTGATGGGCCATGCGGACGGTGTCTGCCACATCTATGTGGACCGGGCCGCGGACGTCGCGAAGGCAATCCCGGTCCTG
>JAFPYK010000275.1 GCA_017412265.1 Lachnospiraceae bacterium | reverse complement strand
TGAAGCGCCCCGTGGGGGCACGCCCGGACGCACTCCATGCACAGGATGCACTCCGTCCCGTTGACCCGGCTGCGGGCGTTGTCCGTCATGTCCACCTCCATGGGGCAGACGCTGTGGCAGACCCTGCAGCCGGTGCAGGATCCATAAGAATTTAAACAAAAAGGAGCGGTACATTCCGCTCCTTACAGGCATCCCTGCCTCCGTATCATTTGATAAACATTGCATCCCCGAACGAGAAGAAACGATATCTCTCCTTCACAGCCTCCTCGTAGGCCGCGAGCACGTGCTCCCTTCCCGCCAGCGCGGAGACCAGCATGATCAGCGTCGACTCCGGCAGGTGGAAATTCGTGATCAGGCAGTCCAGCATCTTGAAACGGTACCCGGGATAGATGAAGATCTCGGTATCCCCGCTGCCCGCGTGAATCACACCGTCCTCCGTGGAAGCGCTCTCCACCGTGCGGCAGCTCGTCGTTCCCACGCAGATCACGCGGTGGCCCTCCGCCTTCGCGCGGTTGATCTTCTCGGCGGCCTCCTCGGTCACCTGGTACCACTCCGAATGCATATGGTGGTCCAGGATGTTCTCCGCCTTCACCGGCCGGAACGTCCCAAGCCCCACGTGCAGCGTGACCCGGGCGATCTCGACACCCATCGCCTCGATCTCTCCCAACAGCTCCTGCGTGAAATGAAGCCCCGCGGTCGGAGCCGCAGCCGACCCCTCATACTTCGCGTAGACCGTCTGGTACCGGTTCTTGTCCTTCAGCTCATGCGTGATATAAGGCGGCAGAGGCATCTGCCCCAACTGATCCAGGATCTCCTCAAAGATCCCCTCGAACTCAAACCGGATCAGCCGGTTGCCCTCATCCACGACATCCGTCACCTCGGCCCTTAACAGCCCGCCGCCGAAGCTCAGCCTCGTCCCCGGGCGCGCCTTCTTGCCGGGCTTCACCAGCGTCTCCCAGACGTTGCCCTCCCTGCGCTTTAAGAGCAGGACCTCGACATGTCCGCCGGTTCCCTCCCGCTCGCCGAGAAGTCTCGCCGGAATCACCTTCGTATCATTGATCACCAGGCAGTCGCCCGGCTTCAGATACTCCCGGATATCCGTAAAATGCCGGTGCTCCCAGGCACCGGTCTCCTTATCCAGCACCAGGAGCCTCGACGCGCTCCGATCCTCCAGCGGATCCTGCGCGATCAGCTCCTGGGGCAGGTCAAAATAAAAATCACTCGTCTTCATACTTATGGATTCTCTCTCTCGGCAAGGACGTCAAACACCAGCGTCTCCGGCCCGTCCGGCATCGCCTGACGCACGTCGTCGTTCACACAGAAGGTCAGCCGGATCAGGTTCCCGTTCTCTCCGGCGATCTCCTGCACGTCTATCAGGTCCTTCGCTGTCAGAAGCCGGCTGTCCGGCTGCAGCTCACGCGTCAGGCTCCCGTCATACGCATGCAGGTACTCTCCCGCAAGCACGCGGTCCAGGGCGTCCTGCTGCTTGGCACTGATCGTCCGGTAAAACATAGTGGCCGATTTCTCCTCCGTGAACCCGGAAGCAGTTGTCTCGACGACGGTCTCTTCCTTGTCGTATTCCACCGCTGCATTGCCCTGAGCAGCTCCCGCAGCTCCGGCCTGGATCTCCGCGGCGGTCGTCATTACCATGTCCTCCTGCCGGACCGCCTCGCTGTCCATCGCCTTTTTGTTCGAGCCGGTGAGCCTCGGCACGCCAAATGCGATCACAGCCACGCACAGGCAGGCGGCCACAAGCGCCGCGCTCCTCGCAAATGCCGGTCTGCGATACCACGGAAGGATCACCGGCTTCTCCTCAACCGGGCGCACGGCAGCCTCTTCCATCGCTTTCCTTGCCCTCGCCAGGGCCTCCTCGGACACCTGGAACTTCGAGGAAGCACTGCGGTAAGTCTCATCAATCTGATACATCATATGCCTCCTCTCACAGATAGTCCGGACCCAGCATGTCCTTCAGTTTCTTCCGCCCGCGAAGGAGCAGCGACTTCACCGTATTCTCCTTCATGCCGAGCGCAGCGGCGATCTCCGCCACGGACAGTTCCTCATAATAAAACAAATGGATCGGATCCCGGTACTTCACCGGGAGATTCATCACAGCCTGGTACACTTCATTCTCCGCCTTCGTCTCAAGCCCGCCGAGAGCGCCGTCTGTCAGCGTGCTCAGATCATCCATCGTCGTCACACGCTTCGCCCAGCTGGTCGTCACCTGCTTATTGCAGCAGTTGATCGTCACACGGATCAGCCACGCCTTCTCATGCTCTTCGCTCTCAAACGGTTTCTCATTGACCATATACCGCACCAGGACATCCTGCAGAATGTCCTCCGCGTCTTCCCGGTTCTTCACCCGCGTCAGAGCGATCTTATAGATCATATCGCTGTACTGGGCAAGAACCCGATCGATTCCAGATTCCAAGATCTCTCCTTTCTGCGTGTATATACCCGGGATCGCAGCAGGGAAAAACCCTTCTGACATACATACCCGGCTGCCGCTCCATTCGTTGCAGGAAAATGAAAAACTTTTCTCTGCATTTAAGGAAACTTTTCTCTGCATAACACGAGCCGCTCTCACGAGCGGCCCGTATGTCTCAAGATTATTATGCGAATGCCTTCTTCGCAGTCTCAGCCAGAGCGGTGAAGCCCGCTGCGTCGTTGACTGCCATCTCTGCCAGCATCTTGCGGTTGATGTCCACACCCGCAACCTTCAGGCCGTGCATCAGCTTGCTGTAGGAGAGACCGTTCATTCTCGCCGCGGCGTTGATACGGGCAATCCACAGCTGTCTGAACTGGCGCTTTCTCTGCTTACGACCTTCGTAAGAGGTGTTCAGAGCGCGCATCACAGACTGCTTGGCAATTCTGTACTGTTTGGATCTGGCGCCGCGATAGCCCTTCGCCAGCTTCAGTGTTCTGTTATGTTTCTTCTTCGCGTTTAATCCGCCTTTAATTCTAGCCATGTCTTCTTCCTCCTAACTCTTGCCGCATCTTACAGATAAGGTAAAATTCTCTTCATTACTTTTGCGTTGGTCTGATCTGTGATCGTAGGCTTTCTCAGATTTCTCTTTCTCTTCTGAGACTTCTTGGTCAGGATATGGCTCTTGTAAGCTTTCATTCTCTTTAACTTACCGGTACCTGTCTTGGTAAAGCGTTTTGCAGCCGCTCTGCTGGTTTTCATCTTGGGCATCACAAATTCCTCCTAACTATATTCGCAATATGCTTATCGCTTCTGTCCCAGGAACATAGACATATTCCTGCCTTCCATCTTCGGAGCCTTCTCAATCACTGCAACATCGGAGATCAGCTCATAGAACTCATCCAGGATCTTCTTCGTCTCGGCTGCGTGAGACATCTCACGGCCGCGGAAACGCAAGGTAACCTTCACCTTGTCACCCTTGGATAAAAACTTCTTCGCCTGATTCGCCTTCGTAGCCAGGTCATTGTCATCGATGTTCGGAGACATGCGAATCTCCTTTACCTCGGTCACATGCTGCTTCTTCTTGGCTTCCTTCTCCTTGCGGGCCATCTCATACCGATACTTGCCGTAGTCGATAATCTTGCACACCGGCGGTTTCGCTGTCGGCGCGATCTTAACCAGATCCAGGTTGGCTTCATTCGCCAACTTCTGAGCATCTCTTGCTGACATAATTCCCAGCTGTTCTCCGTCTGCTCCGATGACACGTACTTCTCTGTCGCGGATCTGCTCATTAATCATTAACTCGCTAATTGTAGTTTACCTCACTCTCTCAGAAGATGAAAAAAACGTGGACACAGCAGCATCCACGTACAGTAAAGGCATAAGCCTTGTGTTCGATATCAACCCGGGTCGCCTGAATGCGCCGAGGTGAGAGTGGATACTCTGCTTTCTTTACAACATGTGAATCATACCACAGCCCCCAGACACTGTCAAGCAGGAATCTCCAAAAAATGCATCGCCCTGTTACTATTCACAGCCGTTTTAAACCACGACAAATAGAGCAGATCTTTAACACTG
>JAFPYK010000274.1 GCA_017412265.1 Lachnospiraceae bacterium | reverse complement strand
GCTGTCCTCGCGCGACCGGGAGTATGTCCTCGATCTGCCCTGGCCGCTTGCTACGGTCTGGCACGTAGCGGACGAGCGGATGAAGAGAATCTGCGAGGCGCTGGAGAAGTGATTGAGTGATTCGTCTGAGAACAGAGAGAGCCCCGGGCGGCTCCCGTAAAGGAGCGGTCAGGGGCTCATATTATGTCTGAAAATAAGATGCCGGAAGGCGGTTCGGACCTTCCGGCGACGTATGGTTTGTGAAATTATCTGTGCACCTTCGCGAGGAAGAACGCCGAGATCAGGGCTGTGAGCGGGATCGCAAGGATCATGCCGATGCTTGTCGAGACACCGCTGACGACCTCCATCGCAAGGTAGGCGGAGGTGAAGAACTGGTACCGGGAGAGACCCAGGGAGAACAGATAGAGGATCAAGGTGAATCCACTGCCCAGGAAGGCCAGGATCAGCGTGTTCGTCATCGTGCCGACCATGTCGCGGCCGATGTTCATGCCGGAGCGGAAGAGGTCCTTCACGGTGACGGAGGGGTTCGCCGCGTAGACTTCCTCAAGTGCGGAGGAAATGCTCATCGCGACGTCCATCACGGCGCCCAGGGCACTGATGAGGATACCTGCGACCAGGAGGCCTCGCATCCCGATGGGTGTGCCTGCCTGGCGAAGCTGCAGCAGCGGCTCGACGTCTGACATGCGCAGGCCGTTCACACGTGCGATCCACTGGGAGAAGAGGCCGAAGCCCATCGCCAGCGCGACGCCCGCGACGGTGCCGAGCATCGCGCAGATGCTCTTGCGGTGCAGGCCGCCCAGAATCGTGAAGCAGACGACCGTGATGTAGGCGCAGGTCAGGAAGACCGTGGGCAGCGTGGGCGCGCCCTGAAGCAGCAGGGGCAGAAGGATCAGGAAGAGGCAGAGGATCGTGAAGACCAGGCCCACGAAGGACTTCAGGCCGGTCCTTCCGCCGACCAGGACGGTCGCCAGGAAGAAGAGGGCCACGATCAGCAGAATCGCCGGAATACGGTTGTACTCGAATACATTGGCCCGGACATTGCCGTCCTTGTAGGTCGAGATCAGGAGGGCCACACCGTCGCCCTCGGAGAGCGGAACACCATAGAGCGGGCCGACGTAGTTGTAGACCAGCATGGACTGGCCCTTGTACTGGCCGCTCTGCACGTCGACGGTCATCATCTGCTCGCCGCGGTAAGCCATATCGGAGGCCTCGTCTGCCTCCGTGCTGTCCGAGAGCACGGCTGTGACGACGCCCTTCTCATATTCCACATAATCTCCGGAAGGGAGGGCTCCCGGGTCCTCTGTCCCGATCCGGCCGCGCACAAAGAGGAAAATCAGCAGCGCGATCAGCAGCAAAAGAAGGCTGCCCCACTCTCGCCGGAACCAGTCCGTTATCGTTCGTTTCTTCATCTCCGAACCTCCGTCAGAAACTTCTGCTAAAAGAATAACAAGAGGGATACAGGATTGTCAAGGCGGGCAGAATTTTACAAATTTTTGACGAATTCTTCACAAAAATGTTTTGGAATCGGGCCTGATCTGCTATAATCATGTGTAATAAGATGAAACGGTAAGGTCTTATTAAAACCTAACGAACAATTTAACAAATGAAGGAGGAAGTGCTTATGAAGAGACACTTCGTAAGAAGACTTCTGGCTCTGTTCCTGACCCTTGTGATGGTCTTCGGCGTGGTGCCGGGCAGAGAAGCGAAGGCAGAGGCGATTTCCGTGTGGACGCCGCTCGCGGACATTGACGCCGCGGCTGCTTCGGAGAAGTCGGTGGCGGTGACGATGACGACATCCGCCGGCGCAACATTTGTACTTCCATCCGCGAACACCTCTGCAGCACCTGCCGCGAAGACAGGTGAGATCTCTGAAGGCAACCTTCGTGCCGAGGGAGAGGAGTCGGTGTACGGATGGACGGTCACGGCCCTGGAGGGCGGAGGATATACTCTGCAGAACGCGGCCGGAGGCTATCTGTATGTGACAGCGGCCAACAACGGTGTCCGTGTCGGAAGCCTGCCTACGACAGGCGGAGAGTTTTCCGTCACGGATGGCTATTTGACAGCAAGTGATTCCAATGGCGCGACACGTTACATCGGTGTCTATAACGGACAGGATTTCCGCTGCTACACATCGAACACAGGCAACATCAAGGACCAGACCCTGCAGTTCTGGGCCTACAGCGAGACGGTCGAGGAGGATATCCCTGTCGTCATCAGCACGATCGCGGAAGCCCTTGAGGGTGAAAACGGTACGAAGTTCACGGTAAAGGGTGTGGTCACCCTGGTGGACGGCAAGAACATCTATGTGCAGGATGCGACGGGCGGCATCAACCTTTACTTCGCTGCAGCACCTACGGACATCGCCCTGGGCGATACCCTGCAGGCAGAAGGTACCCGCGGAGCCTACAGCGGAGTGCCGCAGCTTGCACAGGCAGAGGCCGAGAAACTGACGGATCCTTCGGAGCTGATCACGCTTGAGGCGAAAGAGGCGACGCTCGGCGGCCTGTCTACGGATGACCTGTGCACCTACGTGCACATCGCAGACCTGACCGTGACGGCAGTGAGCGATACCGAGATCAACGTCAAGGATGCGGACGAGGCGACGGGCCTTATCTATAAGCCGGTGCTCGGCGACCAGACCGTGAAGGTCGGTGACGGCATCGACTTCACCGGTGCGGTCGGCATCTACAACAGTAAGTTCCAGCTGCGCAACACCGAAGCTTCGGAGATCAAGGTTACGGCGGGCGAGGATCCGATCGATCCTCCGGTCGGCGATGAGATCGACAAGCTCACCGAGCCCCTGACCGACGGCACCTTCGTGGTGATCTATCATCCGACCAGCGGCATGGCCCTGACCGCAACGGCCAGCGGTTCGAAACTGGCCGGCGTGACGGCGGCGGTGGCGGACGGCAAGCTGACCAAGACCGATGACATGGCTTACATGACGGTCGTTGAGTCGGAGGGAGCCCTCGCATTTGAGCTGGGCGGCAAGTACCTGACATCCGGCGCGACGGGCAACAGCCTGACCTTCGCAGATGAACTTACCGATCTGGGAAGATGGACGCAGGAGAAGCAGGACGACGGTACCTGGTACCTGATGAATGTCGGCGCGAACTACAACGGCAATCATAATCAGGCGCTGGAGTACTACAACGGCTTCACGACCTATGGCCGCAAGGAGAACAATGACGCGTACAAGTTCGAGATCTACGGCGTCGAGGCCGCACCCAGCTACGGACTCTTAGATGCCGTGACGAACGGGGCGAAGGTTGTGATCTATCATCCGACCAGCAGCATGACGATGACTGCGACGGCCAGCGGAGCGAAGCTTGCCGGCGTTGCGTCGGAGATGGCAGCGCCCAACCGTCTGGCGAAGCTGGACGACATGGCTTACATGACGGT
>JAFPYK010000273.1 GCA_017412265.1 Lachnospiraceae bacterium | reverse complement strand
CTGCCGGAGGAGATCATCGCGGAGGCGGACACGCACATCGCCAATGATTCCCGGAGCTTCGAGGACCTGATCGCGGACCTGGAGGATTCCAGGGCGCAGATGGAGAAGGAGCAGGAGCAGATCACGGCTCTTCGCGCGGAGGCGGAGCGGCTGAAGGAGCGGCTCGCCGCGAAGAACGAGAAGATCGACGTGAGCCGGGAGAAGATCCTGAAGGAGGCGCACGAGGAGGCGCTCCGCATCCTGCAGGAGGCGAAGGATTATGCGGACCAGACCATCCGCAATTACAATAAATGGTCGAAGGGCGGGGTCTCGCGCGAGATGGAGCTTGAGAGAAACGCCCTGAATGAGAAGCTGAAGGAAGCGCAGGGCAAGACCGCGAAGGATCTTCAGGCCCAGAAGAAGACCGGCAACAAGGCGGAGGACTTCCATCCGGGAGACGCCGTGCGGGTGCTCAGCCTGAACCTGAAGGGAATCGTGCTGAAGAAGCCGAACGCGAGGGGCGAATGCGAGGTGCAGATGGGCATCATGCATTCGGTCGTGCACATCAGCGACCTCGAGAAGATCGAGGAGCCGGCGGTGACCGGGGATGTCCCGGTGCGCACCGGGGCCGGCAAGGTGGGCATGAGCAAGGCCGCGACGATCTCCACGTCGCTGAACCTGATCGGCAAGACGGTGGACGAGGCGCTGCCGGAGCTTGAGAAATATCTGGACGACGCATACCTGGCGCATGTGCCGCAGGTGACGATCATCCACGGGCGCGGCACGGGAGCCTTGAAGAGCGCGGTGCAGAACAAGCTGAAGAAGCTCCGCTATGTCAAGTCCTTCCGGCTCGGGGAGTTCGGCGAGGGCGGCAACGGAGTGACGGTCGTGGTATTTAAGGAATAAGGACTCTTTAGGGGAGGAGACCTATGGATAAACAGAAGATTTTGATTGTCGATGACGACACCAATATCGCCGAGCTGATCTCGCTGTATCTGATGAAGGAGTGCTATGACACGAAGATCGTGGATAACGGAGAAGACGCGATTACGGCGGCTGCCGAGTACAAGCCGGACCTGATCCTGCTGGACCTGATGCTGCCCGGCGTGGACGGCTACGAGGTCTGCCGGACCGTGCGCAAGGACAGCCAGGTGCCGATCATCATGCTCTCCGCGAAGGGCGAGGTCTTCGACAAGGTGCTCGGGCTGGAGCTCGGCGCGGATGACTATATCATCAAGCCATTTGACACCAAGGAGATGGTGGCCAGGGTGCGCGCGGTGCTGAGGCGGTACAAGAGCGCGCCGGAGCCGGAGGAGGCGGACGTGCCGGAGCAGGTCGGAGAGTATGTCTCTTATCCGGACCTGATCATCAACCAGACCAACTACGCGGTGATCTATATGGGAAATGTGGTGGAGATGCCTCCGAAGGAGCTGGAGCTGTTTTATTTCCTGGCTTCGCATCCGAACCAGGTATTCACCAGAGAGCAGCTGCTGGACCATATCTGGGGGTATGAGTACATCGGCGACACGAGGACCGTGGACGTGCATATCAAGCGTCTGCGCGAGAAGATCAAGGACCATCCGTCCTGGAGCCTGTCGACGGTCTGGGGCGTCGGATACAAGTTTGCGGTATATTGATGCGGATCATGAGGCTGCGAGAAATCGCGCCGGAAAGGAGAGAGCGAGTTGCGATCGGTACGGTTGAAATTCCTGATCATCTATGTTCTGGTTATTCTGCTGATCTTCGTGATCTTTAATCTGGCGGGCAGCCGGATGATCCGGAAGGAGCTCGAGACGTCCCGCAAGGATCTGATGTATTCGGAGGCGGAGCTGATCGAGCAGAGCTACATGGAGAACTATTACCAGGAGCAGATGACGCCCGGGTATCTGCGGGCGCAGCTGCGGACGATCGATACCTTCCTGGACCTGCGGATCTGGATCGTGGACGCGAACCGGCGCCTGATCATCGATACGCGCAGCAACGTCATGGAGGAGGGCGGCGCCGAGGTGCCGGAGCTGACGGAGGAACTGCTCTCGTCGCGTTTCTCCGACCATGTGATGATTCCGGGGTATCTCACGCAGGAATGCATCAGCGCGGTGCTCCCGGTCTCGTATAATTACCGGGTGCGTGGCTATATCGTGATCTTCTCGTCGTATCAGTCCATCGAGAATACGGTTAACCAGTATATGGACGTTATCAATGTGGCTTCGCTCTTCCTGTACGGACTGCTCTTTGTGGTTTTCCTGGTGCTGGACCTGGAGATGGAGATTCCTCTGCACAAGATCAACCGGAGGGCCGGAGAGTACGCGACGGGGCATTTTACCGAGGCCAAGCCGCTGCGCACCGGCGATGAGTTTGAAGACCTGTCGGAGTCGGTGACGCTGCTGGGGCGAAGGCTGCAGAGCATGGATGAGTACCAGAACCGGTTCATCTCGAATGTCTCGCATGATTTCCGCAGCCCGCTCACCTCGATCAAGGGCTATGCGCAGGCCATGCTGGACGGGACCATCCCGCCGGAGATGCAGGAGAAGTACCTCAATATCATCCTGTTTGAGGCGGACCGGCTGACGAAGCTGACGAGTAACCTGCTGGAAATGAACCGGATGAGCGGCGAGAAGACGCTGCAGTGGAGCAATTTTGACATCATCCCCGTGATCCTGCAGACCGCCGCGACATTTGAGGGAACCTGCGAGAAGAAAAAGATCTCATTCCGGATGGTTTTCGAGGAGAATGAGATGTTCGTCGACGCGGATCTGGGCAAGATCCAGCAGGTGGTTTATAATCTGATCGATAACGCGATCAAGTTCAGCAACAACAATTCGGAGATCCAGATCCGGGCCGAGGAGGTCCGGGGCAAGGTCCTGATCTCTGTGAAGGATTCGGGCATCGGCATCCCACAGGAGAGCCTGTCGAAGATCTGGGACCGTTTCTATAAGACCGACCTGTCCCGCGGCAAGGACCGCAAGGGAACGGGCCTGGGCCTGTCGATCGTCAAGGAGATCATCAGCGCCCATGGCGAAAATATCAGCGTGACCAGCACCGAGGGCGCGGGCACGGAGTTTGTATTCTCTCTGAAGGCTGGGAAGGCAGAAGACGATGGAGACGAATGAGAAGAAGCCGGGTGAGCAGGGGCTCCCCGAAGAAAAACAGGAGTATACGTTTATCCGGCAGGAAGTGAAGCCGAGGCGTGCCCGGAAGTATTTTAAGAAACTGTTTTCGGGCATCCTTCTGGTGATTCCTCTGGCGGTGCTGTTCGGCTTTTTGGCTTTCTTAAGCTTCAGCCTGGCGCAGAAGCACCTGAATCCGCCGGAGACCACGACGGTGACGATGGAGCCGTTCACGATCGAGACCGTGGTTTCGACGACGGAACCCCCGACGACAGAGTCGACGACGGAGGAGCCGGATTCGGAGAGCGAGACCGAGAGCGAGATCGAGACGACGACGGAGGATCCCACGCGGCAGGTGAGAGAGTTTTACTCGGTCCTGCGAGGGATCGCCGCAGAGGCCGGCCGCGCCATCGTGCGCGTGACCGCCGTGACCAACGGTGAGGACTGGTTCTTAAATGAATCCGAGAAGATGGACACCAGCTTCGGCCTGATCTTATCGCAGAACAGCAAGGCGCTGCTGATCCTGACGCCTTATGACCCGATCGCGAAGGCCAACGAGATCCTCGTCACATTCCGCAACGGCAGCGAGGTCGAGGCGGCTCTGTACTCACACGACGAGGAGCTCGGCATGGCCTGCCTGCAGGTGGACCTGGAGGATATCTCCTCCGAGACCCAGGGCAGCTACGATGTGGCGGTGCTCGGCGACTCGACCGGCCTGGACGCCGGCGTCTCGGTGATCGCCGTGGGCGCCCCGAACGGTTACCTGTATTCGGTGGAGTTCGGCATTGTCTCGAACCGGAAGACGACGGAGGCCGTGATCGATAATGAGATCGAGCTGTTCAACACGGACCTGCCCGAGCACCCGAACGGCAGCGGTGTCATCCTGAACCTCTCCGGGCAGATCGTTGGACTGATGACGCACCGGTTCAATTCCAACTTAAACGAAGGGCTGTCGACCTGCTATTCCATCGCGGGTGTTCGCCAGCTCATCGAGGATCTTGCGATCCAGAGAGACCGCCCTTATCTGGGCATCTACGGCGGCGTCGTGCAGCCGGAGATGAGCAGCACGCTGGGCGTGGGCAAGGGCATCTATATCTCCAAGGTCATCGGAGATTCACCCGCGTTTAAGGCGGGCATGGAGCGGGGCGACATCATCGTCTCGGCCAACGGCACGCCTGTGGAGGACTTTGCGGGACTGCAGAGCGCGATGCGCGCCGCGGGGCCCGGAGGCCTGCTGAAGGTGGAGGTCATCCGGACAACCCGGACCACCGACAATGAGATGACATTTGACGTAACACTGACTGCCCGTTAACCGGGCGCTGGCCGGACTTCCGGCTTAGAATGGAGCTTTTATGAGATATGTTCAGGATCTTCGGGAGGGAGAGAATCTCTCGCAGGTCTTCCTGTGCAAGAACAAGCAGTCGCTTCGCACGCGTGCGGGCAAAACCTATTATTCCCTGCAGCTGCAGGATAAAACCGGGCAGCTGGACGCCAAGATCTGGGACCTTGGCAGTGGGATCGATCATTTTGAGGCCATGGACTATGTGTTCGTGGAGGGCATGATTGTCATCTTCCAGAATGCCCCGCAGCTGAATATCTTCCGGCTGCGGCGGGCCCAGGAGGGGGAGTACGACCCGGCGGATTACATGCCGGTATCGGAGAAGAGCATTCCGGATATGAAGGTGCTTCTGGGCAAATATGTGGCGAGCGTCAAGGAGCCGCATCTGAACGCCCTGCTGAAGGCATTTTTCGAGGATGAGGCATTCGTCCGGATGTTCTCCCTGCATTCCGCAGCGAAGAGTGTGCACCACAGCTTCATGGGCGGGCTGCTGGAGCACAGCCTGAATGTGACCCGCAACGCGGACTATATGGCCAGGTATTATCCGTTCCTGAACCGGGATCTCCTGATCACCTGCGCCCTGCTCCACGACATCGGCAAGGTGCGTGAGCTGTCGCAGATGCCGGAAAATGATTATACCGACGAGGGCAATCTCCTGGGCCATATCTACATGGGCGCGGAGATGATCCACGATAAGATTCTGGGAATCGCGGGCTTTCCGCAGATCCTGGAGGAGGAGATCAAGCACTGCATCCTGGCGCATCACGGCGAGTATGAGTACGGTTCGCCGAAGAAGCCGGAGATCGCGGAGGCGCTGGCGCTGCACATGGCGGACAACCTGGACGCGAAGATGCAGACATTCTATGAACTGGTCAAAGGCTCTGAGGCAGAGGGCGAATGGCTCGGATACCAGCGGCTTTTTGACGCCCCTGTCCGAAAGACAACGGTCTGATACGCCCGGAAGGATCGGCTTATGTGGAAGAAGAATGATGAAATCCGTATGGCTATCACGGATCTGACCAATGAAGGATCCGGTGTCGGGCATGCCGACGGCTGTGCGGTATTTGTGAAGGATACGGTTCCCGGTGATGCGGGAACCGTTCGCATTATCAAGGCGAAGAAGAATTATGCCTATGGGATTATGACCCGGCTCGAGACGGCCTCCGACTGGCGGGTACCTTCGGCCTGCCCGGTTTCCGGCCCGTGCGGAGGCTGCCAACTCTGCCACGTCGCTTACGACAAGCAGCTTGCGTGGAAGCAGCAGAAGGTGAAGAACTGCCTGGAGAGGATCGGAGGCCTGAAGGGAATCGAGGTGCTTCCGGTTCTGGGGATGGATGAGCCCTGGCATTACCGCAACAAGGCACAGTACCCGGTGGGGTATGACCGCGAAGGAAGGCTGACGGCCGGCTTCTACGCCGGGCACAGCCACCGGATCGTCCCAAGTGAGGACTGCCGGATCCAGGACGAGAGGAGCAACCGCATCCGCGGACTGGTGCTCTCCTGGATGGAGGAGCACCGGATCAGCGCATATGACGAGGAGACCGGCAAAGGGCTGGTGCGCCACATCATCGTGCGCGTCGGCGCAGCCACCGGCGAGATCATGACCGGCCTGGTCGTCAACGGGACGAAGCTGCCGGCCGCCGAGGACCTGATCGAGAGACTCCGCACGGTGCCCGGCATGACCTCCGTCTGCCTCAACATCAACCGGGAGAGGACCAATGTGATCCTGGGAAGAGACGTCCGTGTGCTCTGGGGCAGGCCGTATATCACGGACCGGATCGGGGATGTGAGCTACCGGATCTCCCTGCTCTCTTTCTATCAGGTAAACCCTGCCCAGACGCAGAAACTCTACCGGACCGCACTCGACTATGCGGGCCTTACGGGAAATGAGACGGTCTGGGATCTCTACTGCGGGATCGGGACGATCTCGCTCTTCCTGGCCCGGAGGGCGAAGCAGGTCTGCGGAGTGGAGATCGTGGAAGCCGCTGTCGCCGATGCCGCGGAGAACGCGGCGCTCAATGACATCAGGAACGCAGAGTTTTTCGCCGGCGCGGCGGAGGACGTTCTGCCGGCCAAATACCGGGAGAGCGGCGGAGCCATGCGCGCGGACGTCATCGTTGTCGACCCGCCCAGGAAGGGCTGTGACCAGGCGCTCCTGGATACGATCGTGAAGATGGAGCCGAAGCGGGTTGTCTATGTCAGCTGCGATCCCGCAACACTGGCGAGGGACCTGAAATACCTGTGTGCGAATGGTTTCCGGGTGGAGAAGGTGCAGCCATGTGATATGTTCCCGCAGAGCGTGCATGTGGAATCAGTCGTGTTGATTACTCGAGCTTGAATTGAGACTACAGATTAGCTGTTAAAAGTGAGGTGAAACTGTGACGAAGATTGAAGAGTATGAGAAGAAACTCATCAAAGAAGGAATGCCAAAAGAGGGCTATGCTGAATATGAAACACTGTTAAAACGAGTCCGGGGCAATTTCCTTCGCCTTCAGCACTGTTACACCACCGCCGTTCAGTTTCCGATCAAGCGGTCACAAGAAGGAATTGACCTGATACAATGGGGATTAGAACAATACCCAGATACTTGGTTTTCGACTTATTCTGCCTATTACAACATGGGCATTATCCACGAACGCTGCAGAAATTACCTCGCTGCATACGAAGCATATCAGAAGGCAGCAGATGTTTTGAGCAATGATCAGATTTCGTATCAACGTACAATAGCCGGGAATCTGATGTGGATGCTCTTACAT
>JAFPYK010000272.1 GCA_017412265.1 Lachnospiraceae bacterium | reverse complement strand
CATGTCGCTATCTGTAAAGATCAATTTTGTCTGCCACTCGCCATTAAGCGCAGTATTGATATCTATTGTTGGTGCAGTGCTGGCAAGTTTATTGAGAACCACATCGACATCTGCTTTAGCCATGTCGCTTCCGAGCAGAGTCATTGACCCCGTGAGCCTTGCGCTGGTGTCGTCAGAGAGCAGCTCAACCGTGAACGTTCCGTGCTCAGTATTCGCTGTCCAAGTGTCGGAGTCAGTGCGAGTTGTGGTGATTGCTGTCCTGTCGAACAGCATGGGAAGCAGTGCGTGTTCTCCCTGAAGCACACCTATTGCCGCGAACTTGGCCGAACCTGTGTCTTGCTCAATGTCGCAGCTCTCGAACAGTATAGTGAAATTCTGTACCGTAAGTTCTTGGCGGGTGCCGTTGACTGTTGCCGAATAATCCCCACGCTCTTATCCGGACACGGCGGAATGAACCGGAACAGTAAATTATCGCAACTTAATCTATCGCAACTCAAATCTTGTAAAGAAGAAACGCATCAGTGCGATCTCCACCGCCCGGTTGCCGCGGCTTGCCTCCGTCCAGTCGATAATCCGGACCGTCCCGTCGGCATCCACCATCATATTGCCGGTATGCAGATCCAGATGGAGCACCGTATCCTCCTCCGGCAAGCTCATGATATACTTCTTCGCCCGCTCCTTCTCATCCTCCGTCAGGAAATCCATGTGCGGGCAGGTGTCGAGTACGCCGCAGACGTAGGCGCGGATATCCCGCAGTTCATGACATTTCTTGCTGTGCACCAGCGCATGCTGTGCGGCCAGATCTTTTCCGCCCCGCAGGATATAGGCCGGCTTTTTAAATGCCATGTCATTGCCCGAAACACCGGGGCAATAATCCATGGTAAACCCGAACCGGCCGTCCCTCTCTACCATCTCGTAGACCTTGATCGGGGTGCACCCGAGCTCATAGGCGTACTTCGCATTCCGGAACTCTGCCTCCGCCTTCTCCCGCGGATACTCCGGGAAGAACAGCTTCAGCACCTTCCCGTCCTCGGTCCGCATGATCTCTCCGAAACGTCCTCTTGCAAAATATTCCTGTTCCATGTTCAGCCCTCCGTCTCTCTCTCATCTTGTATGTCAACCAGGATCCTGCTCTTCTCCGTCAGGTCCGCTTTTCCGAAATCCACACAGAACCGCTCGGTCTGCGCCGCGAGCACCCTCGGCAGCCTTCTCGAGAAGACCTCCGCCCCGTCGGCCAGCACGCGGAGCCTCTGATCCTTCAGGTCGCCGCGGCTTCGCAAGTAAAACACCGCCTGCCGGTCGCTCTCCAGGTCCAGGTACTGCGGAACGCAGGTGAATACCTTCCCGCCCGCGGTCACCGGGATCAGCCTTCTCTCCTTCTTCTCCCCGGCATACCGCGCGGCCGCGCGCCCCGCCGCCGTGCCGTTCTCCGATACATAATCGACCAGGTCGTTGACGCTTAAGCAGTTGCCCGCGCAGAAGACGCCCTCCGTGAGGCTCTCCAGGCGGTTATCCACCAACGGGCCTTTCGTCCGCGGATCCAGTGCCACGCCGAGCGACTCTGCCATCTCATTTTCCGGGATCAGCCCGACCGAGAGGATCAGCGTATCGCAGGGAATGATCTGTTCTGTCCCCGGGACCGGCTCCATCTTCTCATCCACCTTGGCCACTTCCACGGCCTCCAGCCTTCTCTCGCCGATCAGCCTCGTCACCGTCATCGACAGGTGCAGAGGGATCCCGAAGTCCTCCAGGCACTGCACGATATTTCGCCTCAGCCCGCCGGGCGTCCTCTTCGCCTCGTACACTCCCAGCACCGAAGCGCCCTCCAGCGTCAGCCTCCTCGCCATGATCAGCCCGATATCGCCGCTTCCCAGGATCACGCACTGCTTT
>JAFPYK010000271.1 GCA_017412265.1 Lachnospiraceae bacterium | reverse complement strand
TGCTGCCGCTGTGGGTGGCGGACATGGATTTCCGGGCGCCGGAGTGCGTGACGGAGGCGCTGAAGGCAGCGGCGGAGCACGGGATTTTCGGCTATTCGGAGCCGATGCCGGGGTATTATGACGCGATGTGCGCGTGGTATCTGCGCAATTTCCGCTGGAAGATCGATCCCTCCTGGGTGATCCAGACGCCGGGCGTGGTTTACGCGCTCTCGAACGCGGTGCGGGCATTTACCGCGCCGGGAGACCCGGTTCTGATTCAGCGGCCGGTGTACTATCCGTTTACCGACGTGATCGAGAAGAACGGCCGGCGGGTGGTGAACAATCCGCTCAAGCTGGTGAACGGGATGTATTTCATGGACCTGGAGGACCTGGAGGAGAAGATTATCCGGGAGAATGTCCGGCTGATGATTCTGTGCAGTCCGCACAATCCGGTTGGGCGCGTCTGGACGAAGCAGGAGATGCTGAAGTTCGGCGAGATCGTGCGCCGGCACGGGCTGATCGTGGTCTCGGATGAGATCCACTCAGATTTCGTGCACCCCGGCTACCGTCATCACGTCTTCTCGGCGACCTGCCCGGAGATGGCGGATTATTCGGTGATCTGCACCGCGCCGAGTAAGACCTTCAACCTGGCAGGGCTGCAGGTCTCCAACATCGTGGTGGAAAATGACCAGCTGCGGGATATGCTCAAGACCGAGATCGGCAGATCCGGCTACGGGCAGTGCAACCAGCTGGGACTTCTGGCCTGCAAGGCTGCCTATGAGGGCGGACAGGAGTGGCTGGATGAGGTGCGGGCCTACATCAAGGGGAACCTGGACTACGTCCGGAAGTTCACCGAGGAGCGGCTGCCGATGATCCGTGTCATCGAGCCGGAGGGGACGTACCTGCTGTGGATGGATTTCTCGGGGCTGCGGCTGAACGCGGAGGAGCTCAACCAGCTGATCATCGGCAAGGCGAGGCTGTGGCTGGATGACGGGGAGATGTTCGGCGAGGAAGGCAGGAACTTCCAGCGCTGGAATCTGGCCTGCCCGCGGTCCGTCCTCGTGGAGGCCATGGAGAGGCTGGAAGCAGCGGTGCGCGAGAAGTTCCTGAGCTGAGGAAGAGACGGCAAAATATAAATTTTTTATAAACTTTTCGGGTTGTACGAGGCGTCCGGTTCTGGTAAACTGATGTCAGGCAGAGGAATATTCTGCAAAGAGAAGTATGAGAGAGGATACAGCTTATGCGTAAGAAAGTATATGATGGAACACTGATCCAGGCGCTGGACCCTGTGATCTTCCTTCAGCCGTTTATCATGCCGAAACGGTGCGACAGCCAGGTGCTGACCGAGATGGAGATGGACCTGGGCAGAGCCGAGGCATTTATCAGAGAGCATAAAAACGAGATCCCGGGGCTGACCCTGTATCATCTGGTGTTCGCGGCGCTCACGAGAGCGGCCTTCGAATATCCGCAGATCAACCGTTTCATCGTGAAGGGCGGCGTGTATCAGAGAGATCATGTGAAGATCTCGATGATGGTGAAGAAGGAGATCTCGATCAGCGGAGAGGAGAGTTCGATCTTCCCCTGCTTCGAGAGCAGCGACACTCTGGCGGACATGGTGCGCAAATGCGCAGAGAAGACAGAGGAGGCCTTCTCGGAGGACCAGGATGACAGTGCCTTCGACGGCCTGCTGAAAGTCCTGAACGCTCTGCCTGGATTCATCACTGAGGCGTTCGCGCGGTTTATGTTCTGGCTGGACTCGAGAGGAAGGCTCCCGAAGCCGCTGGTCGACATTCAGCCCTTCCATTCCAGCTTCTTTGTGACGAACGTGGGCTCGATCGGCCTGCCGGTGATCTACCATCACCTGTATGAGTTCGGCACGGTCTCCGGCTTCCTGGCGTTCGGCCAGAAGGAGTGGAAGCTGTACATGACCAAGGACGGTACGGTGCGGCGCAAGAAGGTGCTGCCGGTGACCTTCCTCGGGGACTCCCGGATCTGCGACGGCTATTCGTATTCGTGCGCATTCCGGACGATGAAGCGGTGCTTTGAGCATCCGGAGGTGCTTCTGCAGTCCTACGACGAGCAGGTGAAAGAGAAAGAAAAAGAAAAGGCATAAGGACCGATGAATCTGCTGAATGTGGAGCAGGTAAGCAAGAGCTTTACCGAGCGGCTGCTCCTCGACGGCGTGACTTTCGGAATCGAAGAGGGCGACAGGATCGGTGTCATTGGAATCAACGGCACCGGCAAGTCGACCCTCTTGCAGATTATAGCGGGAGTGACGGAGCCGGATGAGGGGCAGGTGGTCAAGGGCAGCACCGTGACCGTGGAATATGTGGCGCAGCAGCCGGTGTTCGACGAGGAGAAATCTGTCCTGATCAATGTGATCACCGGCCGCAGGGGCCGGGGCGAGAACTGGAATGTGGAAGGGGAGGCCAAAGCCCTGCTGAAGAGATTTGCCATCGAGGACCCTTCGTGCCCGATGAAGGAGCTCTCGGGCGGGCAGAAGAAGCGGGCGGCCCTGGTGCGGACGCTTCTGGACCCTTCGGACATCCTGGTGCTCGATGAGCCGACGAACCATCTGGATGCAGAGATGACGGAGTGGCTGGAGGAGCATCTGGCGGACTATCCGGGGGCGGTTGTGCTCGTGACGCATGACCGGTATTTCCTGGACCGGGTGTCGAACCATATCTTTGAGCTGGACCGGGGCAAGATCTACCGGTATGAGACGGATTACACCGGCTACCTGGAGCTGAAGGCGGAGCGGGAGGCGATGGAGGCCACCGCGGAGCGCAAGGCGAGGACGCTCTACCGGAAGGACCTGGAGTGGATGCTTCGGGGCGCGAGGGCGCGCTCGACGA
>JAFPYK010000270.1 GCA_017412265.1 Lachnospiraceae bacterium | reverse complement strand
CGCGAGATCATCCTCTCGACCATCTGCGCCTCATAGACCTCGGCCTGCCGCCGTTCCTCCCACTCCTCCTGGCTCGTCCGGCCCGCCGTCGGGTCAAACGAGAAGCTCGAATTCGTGATCATCACCGGATACTCTGAGAGCGTATCCTCCTCGATATTCTTGATATACAGGTCCACACCGTTCGAGAGCGCCAGGATCAGCGCGATGCCGATGATCCCGATCGAGCCGGCAAATGCCACGAGCAGCGTCCTCGTCTTCTTCGTCAGCAGGTTGTTGAAGCTGAGAGACAGGGCCGTGAGAAATGACATCGAGGCGCGCCCCATGTTCCGGTGCACGGCCTCCCCGCCTTCGGGATCCGGCAGCGGGTCCGAATCGTCCGTGATCCGCCCGTCCTTAAGCCTTACGATCCGCGTCGCGTATGTCTGCGCGAGCTCCGGGTTGTGTGTCACCATCACGACCAGCCGGTCCTTCGCCACTTCCTTCAGAAGCTCCATGACCTGGATGCTGGTCTCCGAGTCCAGTGCGCCCGTCGGCTCGTCCGCGAGCAGGATCTCCGGGTCATTGACCAGGGCTCTCGCGATCGCCACGCGCTGCATCTGGCCTCCGGAGAGCTGGTTCGGCAGCTTGTGCACCTGATCCCCCAGGCCCACCTTCTCCAGCGCTTCCTTCGCCCGCGCCCTTCGCTGGGCGCGCGTGACGCCGCTGATCGTCAGCGCCAGCTCCACATTCGACAGAATGGTCTGGTGCGCGATCAGGTTATAGCTCTGAAACACAAAACCGATCGTGTGATTCCGGTAGGAATCCCAGTCACGGTCCTTGTATTTCTTCGTGGACGTCCCGTTGATGATCAGATCCCCGCTGTCATAGCGGTCCAGGCCACCCACAATATTGAGCAATGTCGTCTTGCCGGAACCCGAAGGCCCCAGAATCGCGACGAATTCATTGTCCCTCAGGTTCAGGCTGACATGGTCCAGGGCCTTCTGTACCAGGCTCCCGGTCCGATATTCCTTGCATACATCGATAATCTGCAGCATAGATTCCCTTTCATCTGCCCCTTAAGCTTATTCCAGGCCCATAATGACCTTCGGAACCAGCTGCTTCTTGCGCGAAACCACGCCCTCCAGGACGATCTCGTGATCCTTCCCGTCCGGATCCTTCTCCGCATCAGCCGGGAATGCGACCGCGATGATCTCCCGGGCACCGGAGCCGGCACACAGCAGCAATGTTCTCTTCTTGATCAGGTTGGTCACCATGAAGAAGAGATAATCCAGTCCCTTGTCCTCTCGCTCCTCTTCCATATGAGGGCGCATTCTCTCGGCCACTTCCTCCACCTGTCTCTGGTGAGGCACCGTCACCTGCGCCACGCCGAACGTCTTCTTGCCGGCGGTAAATGTCTTGTAATCCTGGTAGAAGATCTCCATATCCGTCTTCGCCTTCAGGTTGCTTCCGGCCTCGAACATCTCCCCCGCGTACGCCTCGTAATCCACGCCCGCAATCTCCGCGAGCGCAAGGGCAGCCGCCTTATCGCGGGCCGTGCACGTCGGCGAGCGGAACATCAGCGTATCCGACAGGATCGCGGACATCAGGAGGCCGGCGATCTTCTTCGGGATCTCCATCCCTTCCTCCTGGTACATCTGGTAGATGATCGTCGCGGTGCAGCCCACCGGCTGGTTGCGGAAGACCACCGGAGAGATGGTCTGCAGGCCGCCCAGGCGGTGATGGTCGATGATCTCCTGCACATCCGCGGAGTCCACGCCGTCCACGGCCTGCGAGCGCTCGTTGTGGTCCACGAGGATCACCTTCTTGCCCCTCGCGCCCAGGAGGTTCCGCCGGGAGATCATGCCCAGGTACCGGCCCTCCTCGTCGAGGATCGGGAAGTCGCGGTGGCGCTTCTGCGCCATCACTTCCTTGATATCCTCCAGGAAATCATTTCTCTCAAATGTAATCAGATTCTCCGAGCACATGAAATACCCGATCGGGATACTCTGGTTGACCACACGGGCCGTCGTAAATGCGTCGTAAGGCGTCACGATGATCGTGCAGTCATGCTCCATGGCAAGCTTGCGGATCGTCAGAGAGACCTTCGCGCCCTCGCAGACGATCAGGCAGGCCGCCTCCATCTCGATCGCGCACAGCTGCGACTCATACCGGTTGCCCAGGATCACCAGGTCGCCGTACTCGATGAAAGACTCCATCATATCCGGGTTCGCCGCGGCGATCAGCACCTTGCCCTCCTCGAAGCAGGTAACCCCCTTCGGCGGATACGTAATGAACTCGCCCTCGATGGTCTTCGCGATATTCTCATAACTCGTCCTGGCCTTCGACAAGATCGTGCTGTCGTACACATTCATGTAGGACTTGGTGATGTCTGTCACCGTGATCAGGCCCTCGAGCGTCTCATTGTCCCTGACAACAGGAAGCGTCACCGCGTTCTCCTGCTGCATCCGGTTCCACGCGTCCTTCAGCGACATATTGCGGTCCGCCCCGGGCAGTTCCCGGTATTCCACGTCCGAGACCTGTGTCTTCACCGTCTCGACCAGTTCCGGCTCCGGCACGTCAAAATACTGCAGGATGAAACGTGTCTCCTCATTCAGATTGCCTGCTCTCGCGGGCACAAACTCTCTGCCGGTCAGCTGAGACTTGAATGCAGCGTAACTGATGGCGGAACAGATCGAATCCGAATCCGGATTCTTATGTCCGATAACGATGGTCTGATTCTTCTTCATGTCCGTACCTCATGATCTCAATGTGTCCCCTCACAGGAACCCACAATATAACTATTATATTATACAGGCTTTCGGCGGATTTCTCAAGAAGCAAAGAAAGACACCGCCGCAGCGATGTCTTAATTCTTTCTAAAATATAGTATGAAATTACTGGATGATCGCCGCGTTGATCGCGTCCAGGATCTCCGCCTGGCTCTCCTGCACTTCCAGGTCCACACTGTGCAGCCGGAAGTACTCGCAGCGCTCCTCGTCCATCACACGGTCCACTCTGGCAACGGTGCTGCCGCCCCGGCGGAACTTCCAGTTCTGCTCGATGGCGATCACCTCGCCGTCCTCCGTGACCTCCTTCACGATCGCCCAGTGCGTCGTCCCGTGCAGCGTGCGCTCCCGGATGATATCTCCGGTCTGCGGCTCCTCGGTCTCCACCAGGTAATCACTGCTGTTCGTCACATTCGGAACCACCTGCCCGATCATCCCGCGAAGGGTGATCCCGTAGATCTCTTCATAATATCTCTTCACATAAGCCGCGCAGCAGTACGTCTTGTCACTTCCGTCATTGCCGCCGGGACGGTACCAGGTATCCACCCCGTTGAGCGTATCCGTCACCTGCATCGACTCTGTAATAGTCACATCTGTCTCAGCCGAAGCCTTCGCCGGCGCCATAACCCCGGCGGTGATCACAAGCGCCATGACAAACATCACGGCTCTCTTCATCCAGTCTCTCATACAAAACTCCACATAGATTCTTCCGGAACGATCCTCCCACTGAGGGGACGATCCTCCAAACTGTTACCATGTTACCACTAACATAGAACGAACGCAACCATTTTTTAACAACTTTGTAACAAATAATCGTCGATTATTTCACATTTCAACTCCGTTCCCGCAGGGAGAGACGTTCCTGCAAATCCAGTAAAATGAAGATAATAAGAAGGAGCCCCGATCGCTCAGAACTCCT
>JAFPYK010000269.1 GCA_017412265.1 Lachnospiraceae bacterium | reverse complement strand
GTGCGCTTCTACCATGTCCCTGATGGCGGCCGGCGTGCTGATCAAGAGACCGGTTGCAGGTATCTCCTGCGGTCTGGTCACCGGCGAGACCGATGACGACTACATCGTTCTGACCGATATCCAGGGCCTGGAGGATTTCTTCGGCGATATGGACTTCAAGGTTGCCGGTACCGACAACGGTATCACCGCGATCCAGATGGATATCAAGATTCACGGACTGACCCATCAGATCATCCGTGAGGCGATTGCTCGCTGCAAAGAGGCGAGAACCTACATCCTTCATGAGGTCATGGCGAAGGCCATCGCAGAGCCTCGCGCAGAGGTCGGCCCTTACGCTCCGAAGATCGTCCAGATGACCATCGATCCTTCCAAGATCGGCGATGTTGTCGGCCAGAGAGGCAAGACCATCAACACCATCATCGATGAGTGCGGCGTCAAGATCGACATCAACGACGACGGATTTGTCTCCATCGCGGGCACCGAGATGGAAGGCATTGAGAAGGCCAAGAAGTACATCGACATCATCGTGACCGACTTTGAGGAAGGCCAGGTCCTGACCGGCAAGGTTGTCAGCATCAAGGAGTTCGGCGCATTCCTGGAGTTCGCTCCCGGCAAGGAGGGCATGGTTCACATCTCCAAGATCGCGAAGGAGAGAATCAACCGCGTGGAAGACGTCCTGACGCTTGGCGATGTGGTCAAGGTTGTCTGCCTTGGCAAGGACAAGATGGGAAGAATCAGCTTCTCCATCAAGGACTGCAAATAATTCTTATCACGAAGCCTGATACGAAGACGGCAGGCCAAGCAAGCTTGCTTGGCCTGTTTTTTGTTCTGTGAAATCTATCTGCGGAGGGGGAACTTACCATGTACAATCCGGATTGGAAAATTGCTACCAAATGTGTCCAGGCGGGCTATGAGCCGAAGAATGGCGAGCCGCGTGTCCTGCCGATCTACCAGTCGACGACGTTTAAGTACGATTCGGCGCAGGAGGTCGGAGACCTGTTTGACTTAAAGAAGGAAGGCTTCTTCTATACGCGTCTGGCGAACCCGACCGTGGATGCGGTGGAGCAGAAGATCGCGGCCCTCGAGGGCGGCGTCGGCGCGATGTGCACGGCTTCCGGCATGTCGGCGGCCCTGCTGACAGTCCTGACGATCATGGGTGCGGGCGATCACATCCTGTCGGCCGCGGCGATCTACGGCGGGACCACGAACTTATTTACCGTGACTCTCCCGAAGGTAGGCATCGAGACCACGCTCTTTGAGCCGGACGTGACCGAGGAGGAGCTGCGCGCGATGGTGCGGCCGAACACGAAGATGATCTTCATCGAGTCGATCGCGAATCCGGCTCTGGTCATCCCGGATTTCGAGATGTTCGCGCGTGTGGCGCATGAGAATCATATCCCGCTTGTGGTGGACAACACGTTCGCGACACCGGTGAACTGCCGGCCGTTTGAGTGGGGCGCGGACCTGATCATCCACTCGACCACGAAGTACATGGACGGCCATGCGGCAGCGCTCGGCGGCTGCATCGTGGATTCCGGCAAGTTCGACTGGAACAACGAGAAGTTCCCGGGATTCATCTATCCGGACGAGTCTTATCACGGCATGGTCTATGCGAAGGACTGCGGCGAGAAGGCATTTATCATCAAGGCGCGTGCGCAGATGATGCGTGACCTGGGAGCGATGGCTTCCCCGATGAACGCGTTCCTGTTAAACAACGGTCTGGAGACCCTGCCGCTTCGTATGGAGCGCCACTGCAGCAACGCGCTGGCGGTCGCGAAATGGCTGGAGTCGAACGAGAAGGTTGCGTGGGTGGAATACCCGGGCCTGGAGAGCAACAAGTATTATCCGCTGGCGCAGAAGTATATGCCGAATGGCACCTGCGGCGTGATCTCCTTCGGCTTAAAGGGCGGAAGAGAAGCGTGCGTGAAGTGGATGGATTCGGTTCGCCTCGCGGCGATCGTGGTCCATGTGGCCGATACCAGGACCGGCGTCCTGCATCCGGCGAGCATGACGCACCGCCAGCTGACCGACGAGCAGCTGCGGGAGGCGGGCGTGAAGCCTGAGGGCATCCGCCTGTCGGTGGGCATCGAGGACGTCGATGATATCATCGCGGATCTTGCCCAGGCATTTGACAAGATCTGAGAATGAGACGGCCGCCTGCGAGAGCAGGCGGTTTTCTGACGGAATGACTCAAAATAAGAAACTTTCAGAGACAATTCGTTGCATGGCGCATCAAAATGAGACATTTTTTGAGGGAGACCTTCTTGAAGGCCTCCCTTTT
>JAFPYK010000268.1 GCA_017412265.1 Lachnospiraceae bacterium | reverse complement strand
TGAAGAAGATCCCGCAGCGCGGGGACGAGATTCATATCTCCTTCGACGGGGATGTGGCGCATGTGTTCTCGAAAGAGGACGGGAAGAATCTGGAGTACTAATTTATAAATTACTGCATCCACTCACACGGGAAAAAATTACTGCATCCACTCACACGGTAGAACCGAATCGTTCGTGGATGCAGTAATTTTTTTTTCGAGGTCGCGAGAGGGAAGGGAACGGAAAGGGGGAGGAGAAGGCAAGGTAAGGAAGAATGTAGAACCGAATCGTTCGTGGATGCAGTAATTTTTTTTCGAGGTCGCGAGAGGGAAGGGAACGGAAGGGGAGGGAAGAAAGGGATAAAGGATTCGTGGACGGGAGATCGTTCATGGATTTTTTTGTCTGAGAGAATTTTTATCATTTTTTAGTGTTTGCAGTTGCGTTGTCCGGATTTGTTTGATAAAATATTTATCAGTATTATTATCATTTGGAATCGAGGAACCAACATGAAGAATCAACAACTGCTTTCCTTCTATGCTGAACTGGTGCCGTTCCTGGCGGAGATCTGCGGGCCGGGCTGTGAGATCGTGCTGCATGACGTGACGGATCCGGATCATTCTCTGATCCGTATCGCGAATCCTCTGTCGGGGCGGAAGGTCGGCGACGCGATGACGGACCTGTCGCGGGATCTGCAGGAGAAGGGCATCTATTCGGAGGCGCCTTTCCTGTCGAATTACCAGGGGCGCAGCAAGGGGAAGGATTTCCTCTCCAGCACATTTTTTATCAAGAATGAGGGGGAGCTGATCGGCCTGCTGTGCGTGAATAAGGATCTGTCGGCGGCGAAGGAGACGGAGACCGCTTTCCTCAGCCTGCTTGAGAAATTCAACCTGCGGCCTGCGGAGGAGAGCGAGTACAAGGAGAATCTGGACACGTCGGTGGTGAAGATGTTGAATCACCGGATTACGGATCTGATCCAGGCCTGCGGCATCAATCCGAAGCGGATGAACCGGGATGAGAAGATCCGGCTGGTTCACCAGATGAATGAGGAGGGGCTGCTGTCGGTGAAGGGCGCGGTGCAGGAGATCGCGGTGCAGCTGGATGTGTCGGTTCCGACGGTTTACCGTTATCTGAAAATGTGATGGAGAAGAATCGGATTCTGGTCTGCGATGATGACCGGGACATCCTGCGGCTGATCGAGGGAATCCTCACCGGGGCGGGCTACGAGGTGGCCTGTGCGGCAAATGGGGCGGAGGCCTGGGAGATGTTTCAGGCGAAGCCCGCGCAGCTTCTGATCCTGGACGTGATGATGCCGAAGGAAAACGGGCTCATGGTCGCGATGCGCGTGCGGGAAGTGAGCAACGTCCCGATTCTGATGCTTTCCGCGAAGACGGAGGAGAGCGACCGCGTGATCGGGTTGGACGTCGGCGCGGATGACTATATGACGAAGCCGTTCTACCGGGAGGAGCTGCTGGCGAAGGTGCGTTCGTTGCTGCGGCGGTACCTGAGGCTCGGCGGCGCGGGGGAGGCTTCTGACGGGCGGAAGGTGTATTATGATCTGGTGCTGGATAGCGGGACGAAGAAGCTGTTCAAGGCCGGGGAGGAGATCCGGCTGACCGCCACGGAGTACAAGATTATGGAGCTGCTGCTTGCGCACCCGGGAAGGGTCTATCCGGCGGAGGAGATCTATGAGCGCGTCTGGGAGAGGGACGCCTATGCGGTGGAGAACACGGTGATGGTGCATATCTCGAGGATCCGCAAGAAGCTGGAGGCCAACCCGGACCGGCCGGAATATCTGAAGATTGTCTGGGGCGTGGGCTACAAGATTGAAAGGGAATAAATCATGAAAACAGAACCGGGAATCAGGAGATGGATCATGCTGCTGTGGGCATTGGTGCCGGCGACTTCTCTCGGTCTGTTTTTTTATTCTCTGATTCATGAGAGGATGGGAATGCAGGCGGGCACGGGCCTGCTTGCGGCGGCAGCGGTGATCATTTACGCATGGGTTTTTCGAAGAGGGGAGACGCGCATCTGTTTGGAAGCTGCGGTGCTCCTGATGCTTCTCGCCGTATTTCCGCTGATCTATGTGGATTATCTTCTGATCTATGTGGAGGATCTTTATGACTTATTTGGATTGCCTGTCGACGGCCAACTGGACCTTCTCTATGGCGGCGATCTGGCGGTCAATATGATCTATACCGCTGTATTTGCTTATCTCGGGGTGATTGGCGCGAGGAGTGCTTTCGCGACGGTTTCGCAGAGGCGGTTCCGGGAGAACAGCCTGTGTGTGCGGGCGGCCGCATTTCTCGGAAGGGGAAGGAGCATCCGCGGGAAGATGGGCGGGGAGGTCCTCGGCGCACTGGCGGTTTCCTGGGTGCTTGCGGTACCGCTGATTGTGCTTTTTGCGCATCCGTACAGCTCACCCATATTACAATATATCCTGCTGCCGGCGATTTTGATCGTGCAGGCGGGGCTGCTGTGCGTGATGCTTCTGGGGAAGCGCTCTGCGGCCGCGGACATGGAGGCTGTAGCGGAACTGGTGGAAGAGAGTGCGGAGGGGCATTTCCCGGAGGAGAACCCGCTCCCGGCGAAGTCGGTGTTCGCGCAGACGGGCGAGGCCGCGGTGCGGCTAGGGAAGCTGACCGAGGAGGGCATCGAGAAGGGGATCGCCGGCGAGCGGCTGAAGGTCGAACTGATCACGAATGCCTCGCATGACCTGCGCACGCCGCTGACGTCGGTGATCGGCTACGCGGAGGAGCTTGCGGGGCGGAACCTCGGCGCGGAGGAGCAGGAGATGGCGGAGAGGATTCTCGCGCGGTCGCGGTATCTGGGCGCGCTGGTGGAGGATCTCTTCGACCTGTCGAAGGCGGCTTCCGGGAACGCGGAGCTGATCAGGGGCGAGTTTTCGCTCAACCGGCTCGCGGAGCAGACCGCCGCGGAGATGCAGGATAAGATCGAGGAGAGCGGATTCCCGGTGATCTTCCGGCTGGCCGAGGAGGATACGACGGTCCGGAGCGACGGTATGCGCCTGCACCGGGTGCTGCAGAATCTACTGGACAATGCGCTGAAGTATTCGCAGCCGGGGACGAGGATCTTCCTGGAGACGGAGCGGCTGCCGGAGGAGGTGCGGCTGTCGGTGATCAATACCGCGGCGTATACCGAGGGGCTGGACCGGATCGATCTGACGGAGCGGTTTACGAGAGGGGACGTTTCCCGAAGTACGGAGGGAAGCGGGCTCGGGCTTGCGATCGCGCGGACGTATGTGGAGGCGGTCGGCGGGAGTTTCACGGTGGAGATCCGCGGCGACCAGTTTGAGGCGAGGATTCTGCTCCCCGCAAATGAAAGAGATTTGTAAGGATTCTGCCAGAGAGAGGTAAGGTTTATCCGATATTCTGCTGCTGAAAGGCGGTGGAAGGGATGAGTAAGGAATGGCCGGATCGCCGGCGTGAGGAAGCTGTCCTGAGGGCAGCTTCTTTTTTGATTCCCGCGGCAGTGGTGCTGATCGGGTATGCGGTTCGCGGGATTGCGCCGTTCGGGGATAAGACCCTGGCTGCGATTGACGGATGGGGGCAGTATTTCCCGATGCTTCGGGAGGCAAGGCGGGCGTTCCGCGCGGGGGAGACGTACTCGCTCGCGGCGGGATTCGGCTTCGACCTGCGGGCGATGAGCGCGTATTATACGAATTCGCCGCTGTGGATTCTGCTCTATGTTCTGCCGTGGGAGGTGACGCCGGCGGGAGTGCATCTGGTGGTGTGCCTGCGTTTCGGCCTGGCAGGGCTGACATTCGCGGCGTGGACGCGCGCGCTGCATCCGAGGATGCCTGCGGCCGGAGTCTGTGTGCTCTCGGCGGCCTACGCGCTCTCCGGCTATGCGCTCGCATATATTAACCAGTTCATGTGGATGGATGCGGTGTGGCTTCTGCCTATGGCTGTCCTGGGGATCCGGCGGCTCGCCCGCGAGGGGAGATGGCTGCTCTACGCGGGAGCCCTTGCGTTTACCATCTGGTCGAATTTCTATATTGCATATATGGTCTGTATCTTCTCGTGCCTGTGGTTCGGGCTGGAGATGCTTTCGCTGCCGGCGGAGCTTCGGGGCGGGGAAAATGTATGGAAGAGGTGCCTGGCCTTCGCGGGGGCCTCGCTTGCCGCCGGCACGGTCTGCCTGCCGGTGCTGATCCCGACGGCAAGGGCGCTCTCGCGGACGATCGCCGCAGGAACTTCCGGCGCGGGGGAGGTTCGCTTCTACGGGACGCCCTGGGGGTTCGCCGGGCGGCTTCTCCCTTTTATGAAGCCTTCGCTTGAGAGGAACCTGCCGAATATCTACTGCGGGCTGACAGCGGTGGCTCTTGCCGGGCTCGAGCTGTACCGCGCGGTGAGGACAAGGAGCCGGAGAGGGCTCCTCCTATCGGGGCTTGCACTGTTCCTGGCGGTCAGCATGCAGTGCAGCCTGACGGATTATGTCTGGCACGGGTTTCATTTTCCACACCAGCTGCCGATGCGGCAGAGCTTCCTGCTGATTTTCGTGATGCTTACACTAGCCGGGAGAGCGCTTGCGGCGATATTCCGATCGGAGAGTGCAAGACGCACCGCAAGGGTCCTTGTCCTCGCGCTGATTCTGGAGGTGAGCGCCAACGGGGTCTTTTTCTTCGCGCAGCGGTGCGTCGCCACCACGGTCAGCACGTCGCTTCTGCCGCAGGAGGAGGCATATGCGGAGCTGCTCTCGCTGCGGGAGGGGGAGATATTTGCCCGCACGGAGCAGATCCCGGCGAGGGATAACGGGGGGATGCTCCGGGGATTTGCGGGAATCTCGGATTATTCTTCGCTCATGAGCAAGGCGGAGTACCGGTTCTTCGTGATGATGGGCGGGGAGATCTATGCGCAGAATGTGAGCCATCGGTATACGCGGTCGCGAGTGACGGATGCGATGTTCGCGGTGCGATACCTGGTCTCGAAGGAGGAGGCCGGCGCCGGGCAGCGGGAGATCGGACAGAGGGATGTGTGGCGGCTGCTGGAAAATGAAGAGGTGCTTCCGGCGGCTTATCTGGTGAGCCCGCAGATTCTGGAATTGCAGGAGGGGAGCGAGGGATTCGCGCTGCAGGAGGAGTTCTTCCTGAGGGCGGCCGGGCTGTGGCCGGCGGAGGAAAGGATGCTGGATGCAGAGGGGAATGTGATCCGCGAGGAGGTGTTTCAGGAAGGGCTCCGGAGGCTTCGGCGAGGCGGGGCCAGGCTGGTGCGGGAGAGAGGAAAGGGAGGCGCGGCCGTCCTGCGCGGCAGGCTGCAAAGCGACGGAGAAGGATATCTTCTGATGACCTTCCCTTATGCGGATGCCACGCTGTATGTGGACGGGAAGGAGGCGCAGACCGAGCCGGTGCTCGGGTATCTCGCGAGAAGCGCGGAGAGGATTCCGGCAGGGGCGCACGAGGTGGAGATCCGGCTGAAGTAGGGGGGAAGATAATTACACTTTGTGAGACGCAAGGAAAAAGTGTCTCACAAGCCTGCCTTGCGGCAGGCCGATTTTCCTTCGGAAAACCTGGTCATTATCACATGAAATACCTGATGGGTTTCACGTGATACGAAATGAAGGTATATATGGCCATATGAATCAGGGAAAGATATGCTTAGAGATAGACAAGGCAATAGCAGATATCTTTCCACGTATCGCTGATGATTCAGATGCATCGCAATACTGTAGAACAAGCTGGTATATTAGTTCTACAGCGCTTCCCCAGAGAGCTCGGATTTCAACAGATAGTAAAGAGAATTCTTCTGGCGTTTCCTCTTTGCGATTGCGCCTGCATTCATTTACCAAACACTCTTCTGTATAATCGAGTGAAGCAATAACGAATTCGCATTTTGATAATAATCTCAATTGTTCTACAGGGACACTAAGAACATACTGAACGAGATCTTTGTATTCATTGATTTCAGAGAGGTCTTTCTGGAGAGTCATTTGCCGCAGAATATGGAGGACTCGTTGTGCAAAGGATTCCTCCTGCGCCGCGAGGAATTGGGGCATTCCATCAGGATAGTGGTTGTAGAAAGTCGTCCGATTTATCCCGCTCATGCGCACAAGAGACATAACGGAGATCGATTCCGGCAAGGTGTGTAGCAGCAGGGAAGCGAAAGAATCATTCAAGACCTGCTCGATGTTTCTATAGGAAGTATTATTTTTCATTATAGTATTTGCGCAAACCAACATTAAGGCATGAATCTGATGACACATCAACATTTTTGACATTTTTGATGATTGGCAGCGCCCTCCTTCTTTTATATACTGTTTCCAGAGGATATTTAGCGATCGTGAATTCTCTATAAGCGCTAGACGTCATTATAATTGTTTGGGAACATGATTACAAGAAGGAGAAAATGAAATGAAAACAAAAAAATCGTATCAGCAGATTTCTGACGGTTATGTTAATTACAGCACTCATAATCTGAGTTCGTTGTATAATCAGAAGGATACATCCTTGGATGCAAATTATTGCTGAAAAAAGCCATAAAAAAGGAGGATGCTTATGAGGAACGCGCATGCTTTTATGACTTTCCCTTTTCCTCTGGGTATTCAGAGCGGCCGGATGGAAATCCTTGGGAGCATCTGTGTGATTCTCCTGATCATGGCGATCCTGGGGATTCTAGTGTTTCGCAGAGGAAGAAAATGGCCGGTGATTGTCGGCTGCATGGCAATCGGTGTGTTAGCTGTGTGGTTCTTAGTTCAGTTCCACACGGGTTATCGATGCGGACGACCGGGAGAGAGGACCACAGTCTCTGTGGGTGTTCAGTGGACGGAGGATGGAAAAGTGCACGAGGCAGAGCTGACAGAGGAAGAACAGAAGGAATTCTTTGAAGCGCTTTCTGCATGCAGGATTCGGAAGGACAGGGCAGGCCGGGACTTAAGTCAGGAGAAACCTCTTGAGTCGGCATCGGAAGTGTCAGTGGAGATTCGTTTCCTGGAGGGTGAGACAGTAAAGGACTCCGTCAGCCTGCAGCTGGGGAGTGCCCGAGGAACCTACAGCAATGATCTGTGGATCTTCGAGGATCAGCCGCTGATCGACTGGTGGGAGAGTGTAAGGACTGGCATGGATTAAGAAGGCTTTCCATAAAGACTGAAAGACGTATATGAAAAACAGCGATCTCGGTGACGAAACGCGTCATCAGGATCGCTGTTTTCTTCTTGAGCTTTTACAGACAGTTTTACCGGTTCTTCATCGGCTGCTTGTCGGAGATCTTAAGGAAGATGAATCCGAGTGCGAAGAAGACCGCGAGGGAAGCGACGGCGATGTTGATCGTTCCGCCGGCGAGCTTGACGGCCGCGATGACCGCGGAGCCGAGGAAGCTCGCGCCCTTAGCGAAGATATCGTAGAGACCGAAGTACTCGCCGGAGTTCTCCGGAGGGATGATCTTTGAATAGTAGGAGCGGGAGAGCGACTGGATCGAGCCCTGGAAGCAGCCGACGCCGAAGGCCAGGATGCCGAAGTGCCAGATCGTCGAGAGGGTCAGCGCGTAGAGGCAGACCGCGAAGTAACCGACGATGCAGACCAGGATCAGGGGCACGGTGTCGTGCTTCGTGGAGAGTCTGGCGAAGACCAGGGAGCCGATCCACGCGACGACCTGGGTAGCCAGCAGGAAGATGACCTGGCCGACGGTGTTGAGGCCTAAGTCCGTGCCGATGTTGATACAGTTGTCGATGATCGTCCCGACGCCGTCGATGTAGAGGAAGAAGGCGATCAGGAAGAAGAGAACCTTCTTATCTTCCAGGGCGATCTTCTTCAGGGTGCGGCCGATCTTGGCAAATGCCTTGGCGATCGCGTGCTTCTCGGTCTCCACGTAGTTGCGCTGCTTGTAGTTCTTGATCAGCGGGAGGGTCACGAGGAACCACCAGATGCCGGTGACGGTGAAGCCGATGATCTTCGAGAGGTTCCCGGGGATCTTGCCGAACATGTCCGGGCCGAGCACGTAGGCGACTAGGGCTACCGTGAAGGGGATGCAGGAGCCGATGTAGCCCCATGCATAACCATAGGAAGAGACCTGGTCCATACGGTCCTCGGTAGTGACGTCATTTAACATCGAGTCGTAGAAGGTCAGGGAAGCCTGGTAGAAGATCTTCGCGAGAATATAGATGACGATGAAGGCGACCCAGGTGGTGGCGAAGCCGTTCAGGATGCAGCCGACGACGCCGAGCGCCACCGCGGTGGTGAAGAAGATCTTCTTCGTGTCCTTGTGGTCGGCGATCGCGCCGAGGATCGGGCCCAGCAGGGCTACGATGACTGTGACGATCGCGATGGACAGGGAATAATAGGCGGTGGCCTGGTCGCCGGTGATCTGGCCGGGGGCGGTGCCGATGGCCAGGCTCTTGAACCAGATGGGGATCAGGGAGCAGGCGAGCATCGTGAAGGCAGAGTTGCCGACGTCGTAGAGAACCCAGGCGCGTTCTTCTTTGGTAAGGTTTTTAAACATACTTTCTCCTTTGACGCGGTGCAGAGTAAAGTCACGATCCTGCACCGCTTTTTCATTTTCGCTGTCATGATTATAGCATATTGTTGCCCGGGAGAAAAGAAGCATCTTCTTGCGTTTGGCTTCTCGTTGTGACAGAATATAAATAAGATAGAATGCGGGAGTGCCCGGGGAAGGAGGAGTCGCATGTCGGGGGAAAAGCGTGGGAGATATCTGCCTTCGAAGACCCGGTGGGATATCGCGTGGTTTGTGCTCATGATTGCCGCCGCGCTGGCGCTGAAGGCCGCGGGGCAGACGTATGCGCCGCTGCGGAGCCTGAGCAGCCTGCTCTATGTCGGTATCATGCTCGCGTGGATCCTGACGGTGAACCGGCGCGTTCCCCTGGACTATCTTCGCAGGGAGCTGATCGGAGCCGCGGGGCTGATCGCGCTCCTTTTCCTGCTGCGGATCCTGCGCATGGAGGTCTTTGCCGGCGTGCCGGACGTCCTTCTGGTGCTCCGGAGGCTCTTCTTCGCGGTGATCACGGCTGCCGCGCTGCGGCTGTTTCTGGCGGGCGTGTACGGGTCCTGGGAGGAGAGGCGACCTTCCAACAGGCGGTTTGCCCTGTGGGGGCTCTGGCTGGGGCTTTCGGCTGTCTGCATGTTCTGCCCGGAGGAGGCACTGTTTGCGGTCGGGACCCGCCTGGACAAGCCGGGGATCGTCGGCTGTCTTGCCCTGGCCTGGGTCCTGCTGATGCTTGCCGGAGCATTTGCCGTTATCCGCCGCAGGCACGATTCTCGCAGCTATAAGAGGAACTGGAGGCTCTGCATGATCCCAGCGGCAGCTGGATATGTCCTGCTGATTGCAGATCTTCTGGGACTGGGGAGGCTTCTGCCGGGAAGATCGCGGTCTTTTCTGGCGGAGATCTGCGGCCTGCTCTTCATCGGCACCGTGGAGGTTATGCTCCAGACGGACCTGCTGCCAAGCAACGTGGAGTATGAGATGATCTTCCGGAATTCCGGCTACCCTGCGCAGATGCGGGATCCTGCGGGAAGGCCGGTGCTTCAGACGGCCGCAGGCGGAGAGATCCCTGCGAAACTTCCCATCCCGGAGGGAAACGTGCCGACCTACATCGATGCGGACCACCGTGTCTTCGCGAAACACGTTACCGGAGGCACGATTATCTGGGAGGAGAATATCAGTGAGATCCGCCGGCTGACGCATGAGCTGGAGGACGTATTGGAAGTGGCCGGCGAGGAGAGACAGCTGCTGGAGCAGGAGCGCAGGATCCGTGAGGTCACGGCAGGGTACCGTGCGCAGAATGAGATCTATGTCCGGATCTCGAGGGCGATCTACCCGCAGCTTGTGAAGCTGGAGGAGGAGCTCGGAAGAAAGATTCCTGAGGATCTGGCGGAGAGGCGGAGGATGTTCCGGAGGATTCTGCTCCTGGGAGTGCAGTTGAAGCGGAAGTCGAACCTGATGCTTTCCACGCAGGATGGCCTGGTGGCATCGGAGGAGCTCTGCATCTCGATCCGGGAGTCGTTTCGGGTCATGGCGCGGTTCGGGGTGAACTGCGAGCTGTACGAGCGTGGGCGCGCCGGGATTCCGGTGGGACTTGCACTCGCGGCGGAGGACCTGCTGGAGGAGATGCTGGAGCGCGGGGAGGAGAAGATGAAGAACCTCCTGATCTCTCTGGAGTGTGAGGGGGAGCGCTTCCACATGAGGCTGGAGTGCGATGATCCCGGGGCCGCACCGGAATCCGGCTGGAGAGCGGAGGAGCTCGCGGAAGCGGGGGCGGAGCTCTCTGTCCGGGAGGAGGACGGCCTGATCTACGTGAGGCTGTGCAAGAAGGGGGATGCGATATGACATTTTCAGAGGCACCTCTTCTGGTGAGGCAGGTCATTCTTGTGCTGCTGACAGCCCAGGTGGCGGTGGGGCTCGCGCTCCTGACGATGCAGATCTTTGAAGCGTATTCGGTGCTGCGCCTGCTGCAGACTGCATTTACCGCACTGGCGCTCTATGTGACGTTTCAGGAGCTTCTCCGGATGCACCTGGGAGATGCTGAATGGGACTGTCCGCTGTGGGCGGTGATCGTGGTGCAGGCGCTACTGCTTATGTTTGAGGCAATGATACTTACCAGCGGGCGGCGATGGGCAAATAAGCATATCACGCCGCACTCGATCCGCGAGGGACTGAGGGTGATCCCTGCAGGGTATGCCTGCATGGAAGCGGACGGGGACGTCCTGCTCAGGAACCGGCAGATGCGTGACCTGACGGAGCGTGCGCTGGGGGCGAGAGGGCAGAGCCCGGCGGCTTTTCTCCGCCTGATGGAGGGCTCGTGCGAGCTGCCCGGCGTACACATCCTGCTGCGGGAGGACCGGCGGCTCCTGATGGAGCTTGAGGACGGTTCTGCCTGGGACCTGCAGCGGAAGGAGTTTGAGGTGGACGGGCGGACGCTGACGGAGCTGCGGGCCTGTGACATCACGGAGGAGAACCGGATGCGGCGGGAGCTGCAGGAGAAGCAGGAGGTTCTAAAGAGAGTGAACCGGCGCCTGCGGGAGACGAACCAGGCGATCACACAGATGACGGTCGAGAAGGAGCTGCTGCGGGCGAAGCGCCGGATCCATGACGATCTGGGGCGGTCGATCTACGCGCTCATGCGGGCGGTGGAGGATCCGGAGGGGACGGACCCGGCACCGGTTCTGGAGGACTGGAGGCAGAACGTCCGGCTGATCGCCCGGGGAGGCGCCGACCGGCAGATGACTTCCGTGGAGGAGAGCCTGCGGACCGCGAAGCTTCTGGGCGTTGCCTGCGAGATCGAGGGCGCGCTGCCGGAGGAGCCCGGCCTGCAGGAGGTGATCGCGTCTGCGATCGCGGTCCACGCGGCCAACGTGTGCGCGCACGCGAAGGGGGATCTGGCCCGGATCCGCTGCGAGGAGAGAGAAGAAGACTGGGTGCTGACATTGACCAACAACGGGAAAGCGCCGGAGAGAGAGATCACGGAGGGCGGCGGCCTGCGCAACCTACGGGCGCTGGCCGAGGCGGCCGGGGGATCGATGACGATCCGGTCCCTGCCTGCCTATGAACTGCAGCTCGTGCTGCGCAAAGGAAACAAAGAGGAGCAAGCATATGAAGGCTAAGGTATTAATTGTGGATGATTATACGATGCCCCGCACCGTATTTGAGATTGCCATTGAGAAATCCAACCGTTTTGAGCTGGCGGCGTCGCTGTCCTCCGCGGAGGCTGCCGTGGCCTACTGCAACGAGAACCCGGTGGACCTGATCCTGATGGACATTGTGATGATCAGCGGAATCAGCGGGATGGAGGCCTCGAGGCGGATCAAGCAGGCCCACCCGGGCATCAAGATCATCCTGGTGACATCGATGCCGGAGGTCACATTCCTGCGCCGGGCCCGGGAGATCGGAGTGGAGAGCTTCTGGTATAAGGAAGTGCAGGAGATGCCGATCCTGGAGATCATGAACCGGACCATGGACGGAGAGAGCATCTATCCGGAGGCGGCTCCGGCGACGAAGCTCGGCAATATCCCGAGCTCGGACCTGACTCCGAGGGAGCTGGATGTGCTGCGGGAACTGACGGGCGGACTGACCAACCAGGAGATCGCCGCGAAGATGAACGTGTCGGTTCAGGCGGTGAAGATGCATGTGACCAATATGCTCCAGAAGACCGGATATCAGAGCCGGCTGGAGCTTGCGCTGCACGCGAGAATCGAGGGAATCGTGATCAAGGAATGACAGTGTTCCGGCAGAAAATGACCGCCGGGGACCTGTGCTGAGGCATGGGTTCCCGGCTTTTTTTTGTTGTTTCATTCGCTGCCATTCTGACAAAAAAATATCAAAGAACGAATTGCAAAAATCGGGAAAAACGTAGACTTAAGTTTATTTTAATCGGGCTTAAATCGGAATACAATGTTCTACAAGATTAGAATAATAGGGGGAATAGTGCGCCCTTATGTGCGTCCTTATCATTGTTCTGATCGAGTAACTGTTATGCTGAGTGGTTTTTACAGGAATGGATGGGAAACCACTCATTCCTGAAACGATAAAACAGTCAGGAGGAGAAACATGAAGCATTCGTTTAGGGCAAAGAAAAGCGCTATCGTAATCAGTCTTCTGCTTGTGCTGATGATGGTACTTTCTCTTGCAATCCCGAAACTCACGAAGGCGGCTGCGGGAAGCACACCGCCGCACACAAAATTGCTCACGGACAATCACGATGGCACATACACTCTGTCGCTCGACGTGGTTGGCGAATCTGAGAGGAAACCGAACCCCGTAAACGTTACGGTGATCCTGGACCATTCCGGTTCCATGGACACGCGGACCGGCGGATATGGTTCGCAGACGCGTATGGCAGCGGCCCAAAACGCGGTCAACAACCTCGCCAGATCGCTCTTCAACTATAACACCACGGA
>JAFPYK010000267.1 GCA_017412265.1 Lachnospiraceae bacterium | reverse complement strand
TCCACCGGCACCCCGCTCTGCGCGAGGAGCACCTCGTCGATCATCTCCCGCACCTGGTCATCCGTCCACCCCAGGGACAACCCCATCTTCTCCCGCACCAGCGAGAGCAGATTCTCGATCCGCTCAGCCGTCTCCATCATGGATGCACCGAATCACTTTCTCCGCGCGGCTCCAGTCCACCTCACCCACCGGGATCGGAATCCGCGTGATCTTCGACATCACCTGCGGCAGGCCCTCCGTGAGCAGGGCCCGCTGAAATGCCTGGATCCGCCGGTCGCCCTCCTCCGGGCCGTCCGGCCCTTCCATCTCCGGATACGGCAGATACACCTGGTCCGCGTAATTCATGAGCTGGGCAACGTGGTGGTTGAAATACCCCACTTCCAGCACGCAGATCTCATACGGGCTGTTCTCCTTCAGCTCCTGCACCAGGTATCGGAACTCCCGGCCGGTCGCCTCATTGACGTCCAGATAATGCCCGACCGGGGAGAGATAGCTCAGGAAGCCCTCCCGGTGCGCCATCATCTGGATGCGCAGCCCGATCTGCCCGCTCTGCTCCCGCAGATAATAGATCAGGTCCGACATCCCTCCGCGCCCGTCCACGAGCTGGTCCGCGGTAAATGCCTCGAATGGCAGATACAGCGTCTCCCGCGTCTTCGCGTATTCCTTCGCGAGCGCCATCGCAAACATCGACCGCGACAGGCCGGAAGAGGGCGAATAGACCACCAGCACCTGCTTCGGACTTCCCCCGGTATACTGCAGCGTGATCGCGTCGCCGCCCACCTCGGCGTAGATCGAGAGGACCTCGCTCATCACCGTCTCCATCGACTGATACTTGTACACTGCCGGATAGGCGCTCTCCTCCCGGGCCACCGAGCCCTCGGTCAGCAGCACCGCGCACCGGATCTCATGCCCCGGCAGAAGGTCCTGGACCTCCGCATTGGCGATCAGCAGCTCCACCGGCCGCTTAAGAATCTTGCGCAGCAGCTCCTTCTTCGTCAGGACGATGCACTCCGACACCGGGAAATGCATCCTCTCCATCTGCAGCAGGAGGCCCCGGGCGTACCCGGCCTCCCGGTCATAGATTACAATCGGTTCTTTCAAATCATCAAGGCAGGCCGTCCGCCCGCAGGCGCGGCGCCGCCGTCAGCCTCCTTTCAGCCACCACATGACCACCGCGCCCAGAATTGCCGGTGACAAGGGTATCACAAATACAGCCCGGGCGTGCCCGCACGTCCGCACCTTCATCCAGCCAACATTTTGGAAATCATCTGCGAGATCTCGCACAGAACGACCTGCCGCCGCACGGCAGATCAGACAGATCACCGACATCCCTCCGCCGATCAGGAGAGTGCCGGATACCAGAGTCCACACGGACTGACGGCCGCAGAAGCCGGCCGCCGCGGATAAGAGCTTCACGTCCCCTGCTCCGACCGCGCCGCACAGATAACATAAGAAGAACAGAATAAATGCCGGAACCGCGCCGCCTGCCCAGAAGCAGAGCCCCGTCGCGCCTCTCCGGACGATGCCCGCCGCGATCCCTGCAGCCCACCCGGCCACACACAGCCGGTTGCTGATCTGCCCGGTCAGGCAGTCCCGTATACCGGCCGCAATCAGGAGCAGCGCCAGCACAACATCTTGAAAATCAACTCTCTCACATCCTTTCCTTGAGCGTGTATTTATCATACAATGCTTTACGAAATTTGTCTATTGTGTAGATTTCACTAAATTAAACATCGTTATTTTGTGTAGTTTTCCGGCTTGACAGATCACTCCCGGCCTGTTCCGCGAACTCCCCCCCCGGCATGCAGCACGAGCACGCCCGCCGCTGCGGCCGCCTCCCTCCGGGGCCTGCACGATCCCCGAGCCGTCCATTTGTCACCTTGAAATCAACATTGTGCTTTTGTATAATAATAACAAGAATAACCGCGTCTCTTTGATCGGCGCGGGCTCCCGGAGGGGTCGCAGCATGAGCACGGACAGAGATGCAATCAAGCCCTGCAACACAGAAAAACCATATATCTTCGTCAGCTACAGCAAGCAGGATGCCGAGCGGGTCTATCCCTTCATCCTGCGTCTCCAGAGCTTCGGCTGCAACCTCTGGATCGACAAGGAACTCCACCGCATGGTCGGCAGCAACTGGCAGAAAAATGTCCTGGCCGCGATGGCCGATCCCGGCTGCCGGGGGCTTCTCTTCATGGTCAGCCGTGATTCCCTGACGAGTGCAGCCGTATTTGCGGAGCTCGCGCTCTCCCAGCAGTCCCGGAAGGTCCTGCACCGGCACGCCGGCTGCAGCCTCAAGATCATCCCGGTCAATGCGGACCGCAGCTGGTCGCCTTCCCGGCTCGGCATCAAGGAGTGGATCACCGGCGTGGTCTCCCAGGACAGCCGGCCGCTGAGCGCGGATGACTACGACTGTCTGAACGTCGGGGCGATCCTGGAGCGCTACTATCTGCCGGACAGCCTGGAACGCCTCGAGTACTGCGGCGAGATCGCCTCCTGTATCCTCGACGACATCCTGAAGCCCGTGGGCGGCAGCAAGATCACCCTCGCGAGCATCGAGGAAGTCGACACGGTTCTGGAGAACATCGACAAGGACTGCTTTGCAAATGGTCTCCCGAAGGGCCAGCCGCAGCTGCGGAAGGCCGCCGAAGGAGATTCCGCCCCGCAGTCCCCGCAGCCAGCCGGCGACGTGTCCCCTGCCCCGCAGTCTCCCGAAGAGACCTCGCGCGCCGCATCCTCCCCTGTGCCTGACCTCGTCCGCAAGGTCTACGCCAGCGGCAACATCTACGAAGGCCAGATGAAGGACGGCAAGCGCCACGGTCAAGGCCGCTACACCCTGGTCAACGGCGATGTCTATGAGGGCAGTTTCCGGAACAACCGTTTCGAAGGCCACGGTGTCTACCGCTTCGCCGGCGGCGATGTCCTGGACGCGGAATGGCACGACGGCCGCCCGGTACTCAAGGACGGCTTGTCGTAATCTCCCGGCGCGGTCCCTCATCGCGATCCCACCGGGACAATCCCCTGGGATGGTCCCCCTGCATGATCCCCCGGCGCGGTCCCCTGCCGTCGCCTTTTCCTCCAAATAACCCAGAAAGAAGATGAATTCATGAACGATAACAGCCAAGAACCTCGCAGGCTCGATCCCTCCGCGGTCACCGACGCGGTACATCACATGTCGGGTGAGGAGGGCAAGGCCAAGATCCGTCTCAGCGCCCTCGTCTCTGCCATTTTCAAGAAGCACACCGAAGAAGAAAAAGAACAGGTCCTCACGGCAGGCCTCGCCGGCCACGTGCCCGACGAGCGCTCGATGGTCCCCCAGTGGCCCCGCCCCTGGCTCTACTCCCGGGTGTTCCTCTGGATCTTCGCGCTGGCCTGGTTCACCTACGGCCTCCTGTACCTGACCTACAACCTCTACGTCACGGCGACGCTTCTGCTTCTGGCCGTCAGCATGTTCCCGCTGACCATGTTGTTCTTCTTCTATGAATGCAACATCCCCAGGAACATTTCCCTCACGGACAGTTTCATCATGCTCTTTGTCGGAGGCATCATCAGCCTCCTCCTGTCGGTTGTGCTGGGGCTTCTCCTCCCCGCGGAGCTCTTCACCAACACCTGGTACGGAGCCATCGTCACCGGAATCACGGAAGAGCTCTCGATGTGCCTCCTGATCTTCTGGTTCATCCGCCGACACAAGGCAAAGCACCTCCTGACCGGCCTGCTGATCGGCGCCTGCATCGGCGCCGGATTCTGCATCCTGGAGAAAGTCGGTTTCCTCTTCAACCTGTCCGCCGAGTCCGTCTACAGCGAAGGAGGCGTCTATCTCAACTATTTCCGCCCTCAGCTGCTCTCCTGCTGGTTCCTCAGCTTCGGCAGCCACACCACCTGGGGCGCGCTCACGGCTGCCGGCATCATCGCCGCCAAGCAGGACCGCTCGGTCACCTCGGAGATCTTAAAGAGCACTTATTTCCTGCGCTTTGCGCTGCTCGCCCTGGCCTTCCAGATCCTGTGGCGCTTCCCCTGGCCGTTTGACCTGGACCGCATCTACACCTTCGTGCATCTGCCGGTCGCAGTCATCGGATTCGCGCTTCTGATCTTCCAGATCTCCGCGGGCCTGCGCCAGATCAATCGTTTCCGCGACCAGGCCTGGGAGAAAGCCGCCGAGACGATGGCCCTGGACGACGACGAATGATCCGGCCGCCCACATTTTCACCAACAAAAAAGGAAGCAGGCAACTACCTGCTTCCTTTTCTATGTCCCGCCGCGCACGCAGCGCGTCGCAATTCTCACTCCCAGTATCTTCCGGCCTCTTTCAGGACCTCGATGACCTGGTCATAATTCTTCAGGCTGGAGTTCGCTCCCACCTCACGGATCGCGATGCTTCCCACCGCGGTCGCAAATGTTCCGCTCTTCTTCAGATCCCAGCCTTTCAGGATACCGGTCAGGAATCCCGCGACGAAGTTATCACCGGCGCCGGTCGTGTCGATGCACTCGGTCGGGATGATCGGCAGATGGTACCGCTCCTTCGCGTTGCGGATCAGGCAGCCGTCGGTTCCCAGCTTGATGACCACATTCTTCACGCCCATGGAGAAGAAGACGTCCGCCTGCTCATCCGGGTCGTCCTTCTTCGTCAGATCCTGCGCCTCCACATAGCTCGGCGTGAAATAATCCAGATGCGCCAGAATGCCCGCCAGGTCGGAGAGCGGCACATGGTTCATGTTGCTCATCGTATCCGCCGCCGTGATCACGCCCCGCTTCTGCGCTTCCGCCAGGTACTCCGGCAGGTACGCGTCCAGCGTATCATACGAGAAAATGCTTCCCACACTGATCATGCGCGTGTGATCCAGCTGTCCGAGGTCCAGAACGTCCTTCGAGAGCTTCCCGCAGTTGATCGTATAGCCCAGCAGATTGCGCTCACCGTCGCTGTGGATCAAGACGAAACTCGTCCGGGTTCTCGATCCCGGAATCACCACACAGTTGTCCGTGTTGACCCCGTACTGCTCCAGGTAGCGGGTCACATTGACACCCGCGTCGTCATCTCCGGGAGTCGCCGCGATACCGGTCCGGTTGCCGAGCTTCGCGAAGATCACGCTCTGGTTCGCAGCATCGCCGCCCACCGAATACGTCAGGTTGGTCAGGTGCGTCTTATCGACCGAAAAAATCGACGGGTCCACCGGTTTCAGCATCACGTCCGAAGTGATCATGCCGACGCACAGGACGTCCAGCTCCGGATAAATCTTCTGATTCATGCCACACTCTCCTTATCATCCATGCCCGCCGCGGCGGCCAAAAACCGCACACTCAGACAATCATATTCTCATTTAAACGATAACAAAAGAGAAGGGAAATGTAAATACATTTCCCTTCTCTTTGTGTTGTTCGATTCGTATAGGAAGATCGATTATTTCTTCTTCGGGAAGAGCAGCTCCTTGAGGGAGATGTTAGCTTCCTCAGCAGCCTTCTTCAGAACATCGATTTCAACAGCCAGGATGATAACGAAGCCCTTAACGATCATCTGATAATAGAAGTCAACCTGCAGAAGGTTGAAACCATTGGTCAGGGTTGCAAGTACAAGAGCACCGATCAGAGCGCCGGTATGAGTACCGGTACCACCCTTCATGGAGACACCGCCCAGAACGTTGGAAGCGATCGCGTCACCTTCGTAACCGACACCGGAAGAAGGCTGGCCGGAGAACAGCTTCGCAGCAAGGACGATACCAGCGATTGCGGAAAGAACACCAGAGAACGTATAAGCGATCCTCTTAATTCTCTTCGGGTTGATACCAGAATACTGAGCAGCTTCCTGGTTGCCGCCGACAGCGTACATATGACGGCCGGTAACGGTTCTGGACATGAAGATCGAGCAGATGATCCAGCAGAAAAGCATCAGGATGATCGGGAACGGGATCGGTCCTACATAACCATTACCAATGTAGGTGAAGCTCGGGTCGGTATTTCTGACGGGAAGACCGCCGGAGATAACGTAGCCAAGTCCACGGTAGATGTTCTGGGAAGCCAGGGTTACAACGTAAGGGATCAGGTTCCACTCGGTTACGAAATAACCGTTGAACAGACCCATCAGAGCACCGCAGGCCAGGGTAATCAGTACGCAGAGAACAAACGGAACGCCCATGTTCAGGAACAGAACCATGATAACACCGGTCGTTGCGCAGTTCGCACCAACGGACAGGTCAACGCAGCCGTTGATCAGAATGAAGGTGATACCGAAAGCCATCAGGGAGTTCTGTACGGCCTGACGAAGGACGTTCAGGATGTTACTGGTGGTCATGAACGTATCACCGGTGATGATACAAAGTGCCAGAACAAGGAGCGCATATCCGATCAGGATAGCACCGTTGTTCTTAAAAAATGTGCTAAAAGGGTTGCCCTTCTTAACGGTTGTCTTCTCAGCCATTATTCTTTTCCTCCTACACCTGCAGCATAAGTCATAATCTTCTCCTGCGTCAGCTCTTCTTCCGCAGTATCAAAGATCTTCTTTACCTCGCCTTCGTACATAACTACGACACGACTGGACATGTTCAGAATCTCAGGAAGGTCAGACGAAATCATGATGATTGCCACGCCCGACTTCGCAAGCTCTGTCATTAACTCATAAATCTCGGCTTTCGCACCTACGTCGATACCACGTGTAGGCTCATCCATGACCAGCACCTTCGGTGCCATCGAAAGCCACTTTGCAAGAACTACCTTCTGCTGGTTACCACCGGAGAGGTTGCCCGCACGCTGTGCAGCGCTGGACATACGGATTCTCATGCGGCTTGCATAGGTGTCGATGATTTCGTCCTGCAGTTTGTAGTTGATGGTCAGATTCTTATAGATCTTCTTCAGGGAAGGAAGGATGATATTAAATCCAACCGTATTGCCGAGCACAAGGCCCTGTCCGCGGCGGTCCTCAGGAACGAGCATGAAGCCCTTCTTGATCGCGTCGCTCATGTTCCGGAAATGAACCTCTTCGCCATCCAGATAAACCTTGCCGCCCAGACGACGGTCAATGCCCAGGATTGCGAGGATGGTCTCGGTACGGCCAGCGCCGACCAGACCGGACATTCCGAGGATCTCGCCCTTTCTCACGTCGAAGCTGACATCCTTGACAACGTCACTGGTGATGCCCTCGACCTTAAGAATAACATCCTCCGGTTTCGCGTGAAGTCTCTCAGAATAATAGTTGTCAACTTCACGGCCGACCATCATGTTGACGACGTCCTGATTGGTCGCCGTAGCAACATCTCTGGTTCCTACGTAACATCCATCACGCAGAACAGTGAATCTCTCGCAGAGGATCCACAGCTCCTCCAGACGGTGGGAGATGTAGATGATCGCCACGCCGCGGGACTTCAGCATCTTAACCTGCTCGTACAGACTCTGCTGCTCACGCAGGGAAAGAGAAGCGGTAGGCTCATCCATGACCAGGATCTTAACGTTCTTCGATACAGCCTTCGCAACTTCAACCATCTGCTGCTGCGCAATGGTCAGATGATACACAAACTCACCTGCATCCAGAGGCATGTCCAGGGAGTCCAGAATCTTCTGAGCTTCCTGCTTCATTGCAAGCTGATCGACACCCAGTGCGTTCTTCTTCTCACATCCGAGGAAAATGTTCTCCGCGATGGTCATGTAAGGCACAAGGCTGATCTCCTGATGGATGAATGCAATGCCGTGATCCATGGCATCCTTGATGCCGTGCATCTGGACTTCCTCGCCCTCAATCTTGATGGAGCCGGAGTCCTTCGTGTAGATACCATTGAGAACCTTCATCAGTGTAGACTTGCCGGCGCCGTTCTCACCTACCAGACCGTGAGCCTCGCCGGCTACCAGGTCGAAGTGAACGTCGCTTAAGGCATGCACACCAGGGAATGTCTTCTCAATATGATCCATCTCTAAAATGTACTCACTTGCCATTTCAATCTTCCTTCATAATCGAATCTTGGTTAACAGTTACATTTATCATCATAATAATGATTTCAAATGGTAAAATACTACATCCGTCTACCGAGGATCTATCTAGTGGAATAATTATAGCACAAAATGTCTGATTCGAAAAGAGTCAGATACCATTACAGACAATAAAAAACAGGCATCCTTGCGGCCCGGATAAAATACCCGTATACAATTAACGATTCACTGCGCCCCGATTGCTCGGGGCACGTGAATCGTTAATGTTCAGGTTAATGAATAACCGTACCTATGAAGTTTCTAATCCTCTCAGGAATTAGTTGTCATAGTCGTAGTTCTTCATGGTCTCAGCGTTGGACTTATCCATCCACTGAGTCTCGATCAGCTGCTCTTTCTCAACAGTGCCGCCAAGTAAGAAGGTGTAGACAGACTCAACAGAGAGACGTCCCATCTC
>JAFPYK010000266.1 GCA_017412265.1 Lachnospiraceae bacterium | reverse complement strand
GCAGTCAAGCACCAGCTTCTCACCGATATGGAGCCCGCGCGACCCGGAAGCGACCGCGTAGCTTGCATTGCAGATATGGCCGCACCTTCCGACATTGTTGGGATGAAGGATATACAGCCCCAGAATCTCACCCTGCTCCTCCGCAACGCCGGTATAGCTCTGGGATGCGAAGAACACGGTTCCGCTCTCTCTGTCCAGACATTCCTCCTGCGGGAAAGCAATTCCTTCTTCAACGACCTCGTTCCAGATCCGGATCATAGAATCCATGTCGGATAATGTGTATTCTCTGATAGTCATAAATCTTCTCCTTATAACCCGATGTTTCATCCACGCTGTGCATTTCCTGCCGCACCGGCCTCTTTCTCACCTTCCGCTTCAAAACCCCGTCAGGGACTGCCGGCGCCCGTCCGACGCGTCTCACATACTATCAATGATTATACTATTGCCGGCCGGCCTCTTCAACGACTTCGTGCCCGGACGAGAAGGCACGTCCTCCCTCGCACCTTTACATTCCGCCAAATCATGCTACAATACTGTCAAAGACCTAAATCTTTGAACGGAAAAGGAGAATACACATGTCTGAGAATCAGCAGAGCTACATTGCCCGTACCAGCGGCCTGAAGGCCAAGGATTATATCGGCTACGCGATGGTGGACCTGGCCGGCTGCCTGGTCTTCGCCCTCGTAACCACCCTTCTGCAGAAGTTCTACACTGACATTTTCCACTTAAGCCCCCTCTTCATCATGATCATGTTCATCATCGCAAGAGTCTGGGACGGAATCAACGACCCGATCATGGGCCGCATCTGCGACACCGTGACGCCCGGCCGCTACGGCCGCTACCGCAAATGGATCCTCTACGCGGCGCTGCCCCTGGCCCTCTCCGCGGTCCTCATGTTCCTGAAGTTCCCGGGCATCGGTGAGGAAGGCCATTACCTTGCGACCTGCATCTATGCCACGGTCACCTACATCTTCTTCGGCATGGCCTACACGGTCCTGCAGATCCCCTACGGCTCGCTGGCCTCCGTCGTCACGACCGATGCCCACGAGCGCAGCAAGCTCTCGGTCTTCCGCTCCATCGGCGCGGCCCTCGGCTCGATCCCCGTGCTCCTCATCGCGAGCTTCGCCTACGAGAAGCGCCTCGACGCCTCCGGCAACGTCGTCCTCGGTGAAAACGGCAAGGCCATCACCGACATGCAGTATGCCCCGGTGATCCGCGGCGTCATCATCATGGCCGTCTGCTCGCTCATCCTCCTGGTGATCGCATTTACCCTGAACCGGGAGCGCGTCAAGACGAAGCCCCAGCCGAAGGCCCCCGGCGCGACGAAGAAGGCCATCCGCCTGCTCTTCCACAACCGCGCCTTCGTCGCGGTCACGATGGTCTCGATGCTTCTCCTGGCCGGCCAGATGTTCACCCAGAGCTTCTACACCTACCTGTTTGACGACTATTTCCACGCGAACTGGATGAACCTCGCGACCCAGGCCTGCACCTACTCGCCGATGATCATCTTCATGTTCTTCCTGCCGAAGCTCACCCGGGCCAAGGGCAAGAAGGAAGTCACCGCCATCGGCCTCACCGTCGCGGCCCTGGCCAACCTCGTGCTCTTCTTCCTGCGCGGCATGGAGCCGGGGATTCTTATGTGGATCTTCCTCGCGATGAATTTCCTCTCCGGCTGCGGCCTGACGACTCTCGTGATGCAGCTCTGGGCGATGGTCGCGGACGCGATCGATGACATCGAAGTCACCACCGGCAGCCGCGACGACGGCACCGCCTACTCGGTCTTCAACCTCTTCCGCAAGGTCGGACAGGTTCTCGCCGCGATCTGCGTCAACGGCGCCCTTCTCGGCATGAACTACAAGTACGAAAAAGGCGCGGTGCAGACCCTCGAGAACCTGAAGGTGATGTACGACTTGGGCACCCTGATCCCGGCCGTCATGTTCGGCCTGATGGCCATCTTCCTCTTCGTCTGGTATCCGCTCACGAAGGAGAAAACAAAAGAGCTCCAGATCCGCAAGGAAGAGAAGCTCCGGGAAGCCTACGAGAACAAAGAGATCGAGATCTGACGCCGAAGCCCCGCTCCGGCCGCAGAAGCAGTAACCATAAGCAGTACAAATCTATGAAAGGAGTCACCGCATGAGCATCCTTGAAACCATCCGCCACCGCAGAAGCGTGCGCACCTTCGACGGGACCGCGCTTCGCCCCGAAGACGCGCAGAAACTCCTGGATTTCGCCGGGAAGGTTGAGAACCCCTACGACATCCCGATCACCTGGAAGATTCTTGACGCAAAAAAGAACGGGCTTTCGAGCCCCGTGATCGTCGGAACCGACACCTGGATCGCGGGCAAGATGCGCCGCGCCCCGCACGCGGAAGAGGCGTTCGGCTACACATTTGAGAAGGTCGTCCTCTTCGCCGAGGAGCTCGGCCTCGGAACGACCTGGATCGCCGGCACGATGAACCGGGACGCCTTCGAGAAGGCGATGAAGGTCTCGGAAGACGAGGTCATGCCCTGCATAAGCCCCCTGGGCTGCCCGGCGAAGAAAATGTCCCTGCGCGAGAACATGATGCGCCGGGGCGTCAAGGCGGACAGCCGCCTGCCCTTCGGTGAACTCTTCTATGAGGGCTCCTTCGAGAGGCCTCTGGACAGAGGAGCCGCCGGCAGGCTCGCCGACGTGCTTGAGGCCGTGCGCCTCGCACCCTCCGCCGTGAACAAGCAGCCGTGGCGCATCGTCCTGTGCGGCAGCAGAGCGCATTTCTACGAGAAGCGCAGCCGCGGGTACGATAACGGCTCATGGGATCTTCAGAAGATCGACATGGGCATCGCCCTCTGCCACTTCGAGCTCGCGGCAAAGGAGCTCGGGCTGAATGTTGCATTTGCGCTCTCCGACCCGGAGATCCCCGCTGCCGGTGACACCGGCTACATCGCGACCTATGAGATCCGGGAATAAACCGCAGGTGCTCGAGCTGTTCCACGCCGGATACCAGATCATCGAGCGGCCCGACATTCACGCGGGCAGGACAAACGCAGACTTCGGGCAGGGCTTCTACCTCTCGGACGACGAGGAGTTCTCGAAGCGCTGGACCCGCGAGCGCAGGGGCTTCTCTGCCTGGCTGAACCGGTATGAGCTGGACACCGAGGGCTTGAAGATCAAGCGCTTTGACCGGGATGCGGAGTGGTTTGCCTACATCTTCGCAAACCGTGCAAACCGCAGCGATTCCCTGGCGGAATACGACGTGATCACCGGCCCGATCGCCAACGACACGCTCTACAACACCTGGGGCATCATCACGAGCGGACTTCTCGAGGAGAAGCAGGCGCTTCAGCTGCTCTCCCTGGGCCCGGCCTATCGGTAGACGGTCCTCAAGACCGAGCGCGCCGTGAGCGCACTGCGCTTCCTCTCTGCAGACGAGATCACAGGCCGTGTGATCTCCGCATACAAAAGCGCTCTCCTCGAAGAGGAAGAGCGCTATCAGGAACAATTTGCGGCACTGCTCGCAGAGATGACAGATTCCGAGGACTGAATCCCCGCACGTGACAAGGCACGCTCAGCGCCCGCGCGCGAGACATTATCCTCTCACAAACCACACCGGCAGATCATCCGGGGCACAAGGGACCACAGCCTTTGTGCCCCCTTTGATTGTCTCGCCCTCGCCTCGCAGCTGCCAGCCGCGCTCCGCCTCCGGCAGAATCACCGTCACCGAGGACGCCCCCTCGTCGAAGACCGGACACGCCAGGATCTCATCGCCGCAGAAGAAGCAGTCTGCCTCCGTGTCATACCCCGGCTGCTTTAAGAACACCGGATAGATCAGCGGCTCATTTGCCGAAACGGCCCGCTGCATCTGTGCCCGCAGGTAAGGGATCAGCCGTTCTCTCAGCGCGAAGAGCCTCTTCACCGCAGGCAGAAGCTCCGGGTACACCCAGGGCATCGTCGGCTCCTCTCCCGGCTTCCAGGAGTGCAGGACGAATCGCGGCGTGAAAAGCCCGTACTGGATCCACCGCAGGAACAGCTCGGGCGATGGCTTCGGCCCGGCAAATCCTCCGATGTCCTGGCCGAAATACGCGTACCCCGACAAGGCCATCGTCATCGCCTGGTAATGATTGTAGCGCAGCTCCCGAAAGCTCGTGAAGTTATCCCCGGTCCAGGTCGTCGCGATCCTCTGCATGCCCGCCGCGCCCGATCGCGAGATCAGGAGCGGCCCTGCCGGATCCTCATACTCGCCGGCCGCCAGGCAGGCCTCCCGGCTCGCCCTCGTCATCAGATACGAGAACACCGGCCGGATGAGCCGCGCCGGGATCTCCTCCCCGAAGCCGCAGGCCAGCACGTCCTTGTCCCAGACATCATACTCGTTATTGTCGTTCCAGATGTCCTGGTAGCCCTTCTCGACCAGCTGCTCCCGGACACAGTCCCTCCAGAACGCATACGCCCCCGGGTTCGTGAAATCCAGATAGCTCGCCATCCCGCCCCAGAACGGGAAGACCGCCGGAGCCCCGTCCGCATAGTGCAGGAACCACCCGTTTCCCGCGATCCTCTCATAGAACGGATGGTCCGTCAGGAACGCCGGCTTGATATTGGGCAGGAAATACATGCCATGCTCGCGGAAATACGCCGCGAGCCCCTCCGGGGAAGGAATCTTCTCGGTATTCCAGTGGAACACGCAGCGCTTCTCCCCGATCTGCGTGTAGCCGCTCGAGAGGTAGAAGCCGCCGCACGGGATCTCATTCTCCTCACATTTCTCCACAAAGCCCCGCAGCCTTGCGTCCGCGTCCGGCGCATCCGTGTAATCCATCGTGCTCCCGCAGTAGCGGAAGGCCCAGCCCGGCACCGGCGCGATCCCGCCGCACATCGCGTTGAACCTCCGGATGATCTCCATCGGCGTCCCGAGAATCAGGTAGAAGACCATGTTCTCCTCCTCGAACCGGATCGAGGAAAACGGCTCGAAGTAGTTGTCATGCTCCTGGCCGAAGTCGATCCGGCCCCCGGAATACGTGTCATAATACAGGCCGTAGGAGCCCGCGGAGTTCACGCAGATATAGAAAGGCACATGCTTATACAGCGGGTCCATGCTCTCCGCGCGGAAGCCCATCGCGTCCCCGGTGCCAAGCGCGAAGCTGCGGCCGGCCTTGTTCACCGCCCCGCACTTATCGCCCAGCCCGAAGATCTGCTCACCCTCTTCTCTCCGGGTGAAATGCACGCTCCCGTCGCCCAGCTCATGATCAAAATTGTAGGCAAGCCCGTTCCGGTCCTGGTAGAGGATCCCCCGGTCATTCTCCGCCGTGATCCGGAAGTTCTTAAGCTCGATGTCAAATCTCACGTCGTCCAGGCAGAACCTCAGCCTCCCGTCCTCCTCCGCGCACGCCGGGCACACCTCGGCAAATCCATCCGCGGACAGCTTCTCTCTCCCCTCCACGGCGCACTCGCCCCTCGGGCTCACGCTCCATGTCGGCAGCAGCCGCTCCCCGTCGCGCACCAGCGCCACCCGCAGGATGTGCTCGAAGAAATCCAGCCGCATCGTCACACCGTCGGCCTGATACTCTCTCCCGCTCTTCCACTCACCCACACATCGGAACTCATGACAGAATTTCATCTCGAAGATCCCCTTCCTGCTTGATAGATACATTATAAAAAATTACACGTAGCGGGACAAGTACTATCTGCCGTCCCCGCCTTGACTTGTCCGCCGTGCCTGCTATAATTTCTGTATCATCCACTCTTCAGCCAAAGGAGAAGAACTCATGAATCAAGTGGCAAGTTTCAACGTCAATCACGACAGATTAGAGAAGGGCATGTACATCTCCCGCGTGGACAGAGACATCATCACCTACGACGTTCGCATGAAGAAGCCCAACGGCGGGGATTATCTGAGCAACGGCGAGGTCCACACCTTCGAGCATCTCCTCGCGACCTACCTGCGAAGCAGCCGGATTCAGGACTCCGTCATCTACATCGGCCCCATGGGCTGCCGCACCGGCTTCTACCTGCTGCTGCGCGACGACGTGAGCAAGGAAGACGCGATCCGCCTCACCTGGGAAGCCTTCCGCTTCGTCCGGGACTTCGAAGGCACGATCCCAGGCTCGAAGAGAGAGGAATGCGGCAATTACGCCGAGCACGACCTGCCCGGCGCGAAACGCGTCGCCGAAGACATGCTCGCGGTGCTTGCAGACTGGACACCCGAGAAGCTCGTCTACGCAGAGTGAGCACACGCACGGCAGATGACTAAGCGCCCCTGCGGAGAAGCCTCTCGGCCTCCCCAGGGCAGATAAAACAGACCCCCGAACGGTCAGGTCTTATCTCCTGGCCTCCGGGGGTCTGTCTCATTACATGCTTACGCTGCGCGGATTCTTTACCTGTACTCGATCCTCGTCTTGATCCCGAGGCTCTCAAGCACCCCGTTGACGTCTCTGGTGTAGGTGCCGTCCTCCAGCTGGATCAGCGGAAATCCGACCGCGCCGCTTCCGCGGACATTGTCATAGAGCGGGCTGGTATCCCGGAATGTGACAAATTCCTTCAGCAGATTGATCGATCCGGTCACGTTGATAAACTGCGGCATG
>JAFPYK010000265.1 GCA_017412265.1 Lachnospiraceae bacterium | reverse complement strand
GGTGAAGGATAATCTCTGCACGGCGGGAGTGCGGACGACGTGCGGGTCGCGGATGCTTGCGGACTTCGTTCCGCCGTATGAAGCGGAGGCGGTGCGGCGCCTGCGGGACGCGGGCGCGGTGATTCTCGGCAAGAGCAATCTGGATGAGTTCGCGATGGGAAGCACGACAGAGACGTCGGCGGAGGGCGCGACGAGAAATCCGTGGGAGACGGGGCATGTGCCCGGAGGGTCTTCCGGGGGCTCGTGTGCGGCCGTGGCGGCCGGCGAGGCTTTCGCGGCGCTCGGGTCGGATACCGGCGGATCGATCCGGCAGCCGGCGGCGTTCTGCGGTGTGGTCGGGCTGAAACCGACGTACGGGACGGTCTCACGGTTCGGGCTGGTGGCGTATGCTTCGTCGATGGACCAGGTCGGGCCGGTCGCGCGGTCGGTGGAGGACTGCGCGGCGGTGTTGGAGGCAATCGCGGGGAAGGATGAGAAAGATACTACAAGCGTAGAACGAGATAATAGATACATTTGCAAGATATCAGAGGATATCCGCGGCATGAAGATCGGGGTGCCGGCCGAGTTCCTGGGTGAGGGCACGCAGGCGGAAGTACGGGAGGCTGTGCTCGCGGCTGCGGAGGTGTTCCGGAGCCTGGGCGCAGAGGTGGAGGAGTTCTCTCTGCCGCTCGTTGTAGCGTCGGTGCCGGCGTATTATATCCTGGCCTGCGCGGAGGCGAGCTCGAACCTGGCGCGTTTTGACGGGGTGAAGTACGGGTACCGGACGCCTTCGTATCAGACGCTGGAGGAGATGGTGCGGCGCTCACGCTCGGAGGGCTTCGGCCCGGAGGCGAAGCGGCGGATCCTGCTGGGGACATTTGTGCTGAGCGAGGGCTATTATGAGGCGTATTACCGGAAGGCGATGAAGGTGCGTGAGCGGATCCGGCAGACGTATGCGGGTGCATTGGCAAGATATGACGTGCTGCTTACGCCCGCTGCGCCGGGGATGGCCCCGAAGATCGGGGAGAGCCTCGCGGACCCGCTCCGGATGTATCAGAGCGACGTGTGCTCGGTCGGGGTGAACCTGGCAGGGCTTCCGGCGCTGAGTGTGCCCTGCGGGCTGGACCGTGAGGGGCTTCCGATCGGGCTGCAGCTGATCGGCGGGGCGTTCCGGGAGGAGCGGATCCTGAGCGCCGGGGCCGTGTATGAGCGGGCGAGAGGGGCATTTCCCGCGCCTGCCATGAAAGGAGGTGCGCCGGCATGAGAGCATATGAGACGGTGATCGGGCTGGAGGTGCATGTGGAGCTCTCGACGAAGACCAAGATCTTCTGCGGGTGCCCGACGACGTTCGGCGCGGAGCCGAACACGCAGATCTGCCCGGTGTGCACGGGGATGCCCGGGGCGCTCCCGGTCCTGAACCGGGAGGTCGCGGAGGATGCGATCGCCGCGGGGCTCGCTCTGAACTGCGAGATCACGAGGGTCAGCCGGTTCGACCGGAAGAATTATTTCTATCCGGACAATCCGCAGAATTATCAGATCAGCCAGCTCTACGCGCCCATCTGCCGGAACGGGTACCTGACGGTCGAGACGGAGTCCGGGCCGAAGCGGATCGGGATCCACGAGATTCACATGGAGGAGGACGCGGGCAAATGCATCCATGATCCTTCGTCCGGCTGTACGCTGGTGGATTACAACCGGTCGGGGGTGCCTCTGCTGGAGATCGTCTCGGAGCCGGATATGCGTTCCGGCGAGGAGGCGGTGGCCTATCTTGAGAAATTGAGGGAGCGGCTGCGCTATCTCGGCATCTCGGACTGCCGGATGCAGGAGGGCTCGATGCGGGCGGACGTCAATCTGTCGGTGCGGCCTGCGGGGAGCGAGACGCTCGGGACGCGCACGGAGATGAAGAACCTGAATTCGTTCCGGTCGGTGCTGCGGGCGGCGGCAAATGAGTCGGCGAGGCAGATCGAGATCCTGGAGCGCGGCGAGGCGGTCGTCCAGGAGTCGAGGCGCTGGGACGATGAGCGCGGGGAGTCGTATTCGATGCGGTCGAAGGAGGACGCGCAGGACTATCGGTACTTCCCGGAGCCGGACCTGCTGCCGCTTCGTGTCGATGACGCGTGGATTGAGGCCGTGCGGGTGAGGCAGCCGGAGTTTCGCGAGGAGAAGACGGAGAGGTTCCTGAGGGAGTATGAGATTCCGGCGTATGACGTGGGGATCCTGACTTCCGCGAAGAGGCTGGCGGATCTGTTCGAGGAGGCCTCGGCGATCTGCGGGAAGCCGAAGAAGGTGTCGAACTGGCTGATGACGGAGACGATGCGGCTGTGCCGGGAGAAGGGCGTGGATCCGGAGGATCTGGCGTTCTCGGCGGAGCATCTGGCGGCGCTGGTGGAGCTGGCTGATGCCGGGGAGATCAATTCGACGGTGGCGAAGCAGGTGTTCCTGCGGGTGTTTGAGGAGGACGCGGATCCGGTGCGGATCGTGAAGGAAGAAGGCCTTCGGACGGTCTCGGATCGGGGCGAACTTTCTACAGCGGTAGAATCAATGATTCGTGAGAATCCGAAGCCTGTGCAGGATTATCTGAATGGGAAAAAGAAGGCGATCGGTTTCCTGGTCGGTCAGGTGATGCGCGCCATGCAGGGGCGGGCAGACCCGGAGGCTGTGAGAGAGGAGATCGCGAGAAGGCTCGGGTGAGAGAGGGCTTGATTCGGAGAAGTGAGAGGCGTTGCTGTGCGGCCGGGAGGCTGCGGGGCGGCGACTTTTTGTGTGTGGAGGGGGAAGGATGAGAAGCCAGGGCTTGGGCTGGGTGTGCATCCCCCGGCAGGGCTTCTGGCTTCGGGGGATGTCGCGCGTCGGAGAGACAGCCAAGCATGAGCATCCCTCGGTGAGGCTTCTGGCTTCGGGGGATGCAGTGCTGCGGAGAGACAGCCAAGCATGAGCATCCCCCGGCGCGGATTCTGGCTTGGGGGGATGTTGGGTATCGGAGAGACAGCGAAACCTATACATCCCCTGGCAGGGATTCTGGCTTCGGGGGATGCAGGATTGCGGAGAGACGGCGAACCGCATACATCCCCCGTATCGCCGGCTCCCTCCGGGGGATGCAGCTCACTTGCCCGGCCCCTATGATCAGATCTATCTTCCGCCATGACACACAAAAGGAGCCCCCGCGGGGGCTCCTTTTGTGTGTCATGGCGGAAGATAGATCTGATCATAGGGGCCGGGCAAGTGAGCTGCATCC
>JAFPYK010000264.1 GCA_017412265.1 Lachnospiraceae bacterium | reverse complement strand
CTCCATACCATCCGGATCTCCGCGACGTGGATGACAGGGCTTACCATCTCCTCCCCGTCCGGACGAAAACCGCATTTCTCATAGAACCGGATCGCCCTCCGGTTCTCCTTCAGCACCCACAGGCAGACCTCCGGATAGCCCGCAAGCCGCTCAAGGCCGGCCTCCATGAGCAGCCGGCCGACCCCCGTTCCGTAGTATTCCGCGAGCACATACAAGGCAAAGATCTCCCCGGTCTGCGGCGCCTCCTCGCCCCGGTCGCCGTACCCGACAAAGCCGACCACACGGTCCCCGTCCTTCGCCACCAGAGTTTGCCCCGGCCAGCGCCGCGCGATCTCCTCGCACCGCTCGAACGTCAGCCGCTCCAGATAGTCCGCCGGGACAAGCCCCGGATAAGCCTCATGCCACGCCTGCCAGTGCACCCTCGCCTTCCCGAGAATCTCCTCCTCGGTCTCCATCTCCTTGATCCGAATCTCCATCCTTCACCTCTCCGGCTGCTCCTCCGTTCCTGCCTCCCGGGCACCGGCTCATCATCTCACCGGCTTCGCCTCAAACAGTCCGTGCCGGTTGCAGTACGCGTAGATCTTCGCGACCCCGCGGATCATGAATCTTGCCTCGGCGCCTCCCTCCGGATACAGCTTCACGAACTGCACCCGGTCATCCGACACCGCGGCGAGAAATGAGATATGATGCTCCTTCGTCATCGGGTGATCCAGCCGCACGTCATACTCGTCATCCGTGCGCCGGACCTCGATGCAGTGCTCAGCGTCCGCAGCCTCCGCCTCCGCCGGCACAAGCGTGATCCCGCAGCAGCTGACCAGCGCCTCGCCCGCGGTCTGAATCACATTTCCGCACACCGGGCAGACATAGAACCTGGCCCGGGTCATCTTCGAGACCCGGTTGCGGTTGCGGATCTCCTCTCCGGACAGCAGCTCGATCACCGAGATCCCCAGTGCCTTCGCCAGCGGCTCCAGCAGGCTGATATCCGGGAATCCCTGCCCGGTCTCCCATTTGCTCACAGCCTTGCCCGTGACATGGATTCTCTCCGCAAGGGCCTCCTGTGTCAGTCTCTTGTCTTCACGCAGTTTACGTATCACAGCTCCGGTTACATATCGGTCCATCGCCTTTACCTCCTTTTGCTGCGATCGTATCACGCGCCGGCCGGAAAAACCAACCACGCGGCGTGGACACCGCCTGCGGACCCGTCCTCAGAGCATCTCCGCCCACGCCCGCTTCAGATCCTGCACATAAGACGCGATATACGCCGGATCCGAGAATTCCAGCATCACATAATCCTCCGAGCGGACCTGCGTCCCTTCCTCGGCCCGCTTTAGGATCCCTGCCGTGCATCTCTCCATCTCCTGCAGATACCGCTTCGCCTCCTGCCTCGTGTAACACCCGCGCTCCGCCGCCTTCTTCGCAAGCTTCCGGCTGATCGGCAGCATAAACATCACCGACACATCATCCACATGCTTCACCCGCAGCGGCTCATAGAGAATCTCCTCCCACTCCGGGTCGCTCCGGTCGCTCTTCAGGAACTCCACGGCCCTCCGATAAGCATTAACCGCTGCCCTCCCGAAGCGCCTCTTCGCGAAATACTGCTCCAGGTACTCCCTGCGCCACGCTTCCTCCGTCTCCTTCGAGACGCGGTACCGCCCGTATTCCGCCCCCGCTCCGTCATGATCCATCATAAAATGATTGCCGCAATAGCTCAGATACAGTTCTTTCGCGCGTTCCATCCTGCTCCCTCAGTCTCTTGATACATTCCCGATCCGTCCGGCCTGCCGCCGGTCTGATTACATGATATCACAAGATCCCCCCTCTTGAAAATGAATTTGCCGGTCCACGCAAAAGAGCCCTCCGTTCCCGGCGGGCTCCCGCTTCAGATCCCTATATTTCACAAAAACCCGGCCTGCCGCCAGACCGTCCTTCCCTGCGAATTACAGCTTCCTTACCATGATCGGATACTCCTGCTTATCTTTCAGATACTTGATCACGATCCGGTCACCGACCTCCAGGTCCTTCTTCGCGTCGGACAGGCCGCCGAGCGCAGTCACGACCGTCTCTCCGTCCTCATTGCGGAATTCGACGGAATACGTATAGCTAAGCGTAGCATGTTCCCCGTGATGATCCCAGCTCTCCCTCACGTTGGTAACGACGGCCTCCGTCTCGATTCCTTTTTTCTTGGTTAAGATCTGGATGACGATCGCGTAGCCTCCGACGAGGACCACCGCAGTGATAATAATAATCGAAAACCAATCGAGCTGCATAATAAACCTCCCTCTCCCTTTCGTGGGAATTCGAAGTCAGGAATGACTTCCCTCCATGTTTGACGTCCTGTTACAAACCGTTCCGAACATGTGCAGTCTTCATATATGCCCTGGTTATGATCCTCGGCAATTCTTCCGTGTCAGCATCTGTTCTCTCCTGACAGATGTCTTAGGAAAAAGGCATCATCGCTTAAAAACTATATCGTTCATTACGCCCTTCTCCATAATCTTCGATCTGCCAACCCCTGTCTATACAACGAGCCTGCCGATCATCTCGGCAGGCTCGTTACTCTCAGATCATATTTAGGCTGTGACCGCAGATGGTCCGAAGTCACATAACGCTTTTCTTGCCACCGGCATACCTATGCCTTCATCGGCATACAGGGGCAAGATCCGGTCATTCTATACCAATCCTTAGTACATCTTCGCGCCGGCCGGGATATGCGGATCGACCATCAGAAGATGCAGCTCTTCGTCTTCGCCGCGCTTGTTCACAGCGCTGATCAGCATACCGCAGGACTCGATTCCCATCATCGCCCTCGGCGGCAGGTTCGTGATCGCG
>JAFPYK010000029.1 GCA_017412265.1 Lachnospiraceae bacterium | reverse complement strand
TTGCGCACCTGGTGGAGAACGGTGCGGAGGCGAAGGAAGTTGTGCAGGCGGGAGAGGTGAAGGTCAACGGCGAGGTGGATACCCGCCGGGGCCGCAAGCTCGTCCCGGGTGATGTGGTAGAATACCGCGGAGAGTCCTACAAGATCGGATGAGGGAAGGGCATGACAGTGCCCTCCTGCCGGATCGGAGGACGGCCGCAGGATGGAGAGATCTATGGTAATCCGGTCGCTGGAACTTCTCAATTACCGCAATTACGAGAAGGTCCGACTTGATTTGGAAGAGGGGATCAATATCCTCTTCGGAGACAATGCGCAGGGCAAGACGAACCTCTTAGAGGCGATCTATCTTGCCGCGACCACGAAGTCGCACCGCAGCAGCAAGGACCGCGAGATGATCCGGCTGGGCGAGGATGAGGCGCATATCCGTATATTTCTGGAACAGAACCAGATCACGCACCGGATCGACCTGCATCTGAAGCAGAATAAGCCGAAAGGCGCCGCGATCGACGGCGTGCCGGTGAGGCGTTCGTCGGAGCTGGTGGGATTCCTGAAGGTGGTTTTCTTCTCGCCGGAGGATCTTTCCATGATCAAAAACGGTCCGGGGGAGCGCAGGCGCTTCCTCGATCTGGAGCTGTGCCAGCTGGACAAGGTATACTTAAGCAATCTGGCCGGCTACAACCGTGTAGTGAATCAGAGAAATAACCTGTTAAAGCAGATGACGCGGGATGCGTCTCTGTCGGAGACGCTGGACCTGTGGGACGAGCAGCTCGTCTCCTACGGGAGCCGGGTCATCGAGACGAGAGAGCAGTTTATCCGGAGGCTCGGAGGGGTCGTGGAGAGGATCCACAGCCACCTCTCGGGCGAGAAGGAGGACCTGATCCTCCGTTATGCCCCGCAGGTGAGCGTGCAGGATTTCGCGAGGGAGCTGCGGCGCCAGCGCGACCGGGACATCTATCTGAAGAGCACGGGCACGGGGCCGCACCGCGACGATCTCATCTTCGAGATCAACGGTACGGACGCGAGAAAGTACGGGTCGCAGGGACAGCAGAGAACCGCTGCCCTGGCCCTGAAGATGGCAGAGATTGAGCTGGTTTCGCAGATCACCGGGCAGCAGCCCGTGCTGCTTTTGGACGACGTGCTCTCGGAGCTCGACCGGAACCGGCAGAATTATCTGCTCAACGGAATACAGGGGACACAGGTCATCATGACCTGTACGGGAATGGAAGAATTTGTCGGCAGCAGAGTCCGGTTCAACCGGGTCTTTGAGGTGGCTGACGCGTCGGTGACCCCGCGGGAGGACGTCACCGAGGAAAGGCAGGAAGATATTCATGAGTGAAGAGATGAAAGATACCCGTGTGGAAAATGAATACGGTGCGGACCAGATCCAGATTCTGGAAGGCCTGGAAGCTGTCAGAAAGCGTCCCGGCATGTACATCGGAAGCACCTCCCTGAAGGGTCTTCATCATCTGGTATATGAGATTGTGGATAACTCGGTCGATGAGGCGCTCGCAGGCTACTGCGACACCATCGACGTGACGATCCATGAAGACAATTCCGTGACCGTCAAGGACAACGGCCGCGGCATCCCGGTGGGCATCAACCACAAGTCCGGACTGCCGGG
>JAFPYK010000263.1 GCA_017412265.1 Lachnospiraceae bacterium | reverse complement strand
TGCGCCGACGCGTAATCCCGCGCAGCCTTCTCCTGCCCGGCCTTCGTCAGCACGATCGGCGCGCCGCGCAGCGCCCCCAGAGGCCCGCCGCACAATCCGTCCGGATACGTCTCCCCGGTCGCGAGCACGATGCTCTCCGCGTTCGGGAAATACCTCTCCGCCAGGATCGCGGACGTCCTGTACCTCGTGCTTCCGGCAATCCTCTCCGAAGCGAGCGCATCGCCCACCTCCGCGCGGATCAGGTCCTCCATATCCAGCGTCACCGCCTTCTCACCGCCGAGAATGGTAAATGTGCATCCCTTCCCGGCCAGTTCTGCCAGCATCGCCTTCTGGTTCTTGTTGAGGCTCTCCTTCACCAGGAACAGTGCCTTCCCGCTCGAAGCCACCGACAGGCTGTCCGCGAAGTTCTCACCCGTGCAGATCAGGACCTCCTCGCCCGCTGCCACGCCGGCCTCCCTCAGAATCTCGACGCCCGTGTTGTACCGGGTGCTGCCCGAGATCCGCTTCACCGCGAATCCTTCCAGCCCCGCAAGCCACTCCTCGGGAAACGCCTTTTCACCGCCGAGAACATAGACCGTGCCGCCGGCCTCCAGGTTCTCCCGGATGTAGCCGTTGACCAGGCTCACGTCCCTCGCTCTCGTCAGCAGGATCGGCGCCTTCTTCTGATACGCCAAGTAACTACCCGCGAGCGCATCCGCGAAACCGTCGCCCGTCGCGAGGATCACCGCGTCAAACTTCTCGGCTCCGCTCTCCTTCTTGTACTCCTCCGCGATCGCAAGGCCCGTCTTGTAGCGGGTATTGCCGTAGACACGGAGGATCTCCTGCGTCACCGGCTTTTCCGCACGCAAGACGTCCGTGTACGTCTCTCCGTCGGGCCCGGTCACCGCCGCGGTGTAGATGAGATAGCCCTCGTCTTCCCCGGAGCCCTCCTCGACCGTTACCTCCGCATCCAGCGTCAAGACATGTGTATCATCATTTGCACAGACAAATGCAGCCTCTGCCCTGCTGTAATCCTCAGCCCAGGTCCATTCCGGCTCGCCCCAGTCATGCCCGAGCGCGGGGATCTCCACGACCTTCGTCTGCACCTCAAACGCCGGATTCTCGAACGCCGCAGACGTCCAGATCCCGCTTCCGCTCTCCTCGCAGGTCGCAGCCTGTATCACCGCATAACTTGCCGCAACGGTCTCGCTCTCCACGTGGCTCTCGTCATTCTTACACGTACGGGTCGCCGTCACCGAGTGATCGAATTCGCCCCAGACGTATTCCGGCTCGCACCACTCGTGCCCGAGCGCAGGGATCTCCACGACCTTCGTCTGCACTTCAAACGCCGGATTCTCGAACGCCGCAGACGTCCAGATCCCGCTTCCGCTCTCCTCGCAGGTTGCAAACTGTATCACCGCATAGCTTGCCTCGACCGTCTCGCTCTCCACGTGGCTCTCGTCGAACCTGCACCTCCGGGTCGCCGTCACTGAACGATCGAATTCGCCCCAGACATACTCCGGCTCGCCCCACTCGTGCACATGCTCCGCGTCGAACAGGGCCGTATACGCCGCGTCCCCGGTCACCGCCGCAAGCTCCGGCGTCCACCCGGCAAATGTATACCGGACCCCCGGCTCGTCCTCCCGGGAAGGCGTCTCCCCGTGATAGGCCGGCATCTCCCCGTAGGCGACCTCATCCGTTTCAAGCAGGGATCCGTCCCAGTTAAGCCACGTCACCGTATACATCTCCGGGATCTCCTCGAACACCGCCGTGTACGTCGCATTTCCCGTCACCGCGGTGATCTCCGGCGTCCACCCGGTGAACACATACGTGTGATGCCCGTCGCCTTCCTTCACCGGATCCTCGTGCTCCGGCATAAAGCTGTACAGATAATATTCCTGCTCCGAGCTCCCGTCGATCACCCAGGTCACCGTATACCTGCGGTAGATCCGGAAGCTCTCATTGACCCCGGTCGGCAGGTGCA
>JAFPYK010000262.1 GCA_017412265.1 Lachnospiraceae bacterium | reverse complement strand
TGGCAGTACTTCTGCCCGCCCTCCTCGTTGAAGGCCAGCACATTCTCCTCCGTGAGCACCTGCCCCGACAGATCGCTGATCCGGTAGGTCAGCCGCCGCACACTGTAGCCGTCCTCGGAGATCACCAGCTTCACCGAAGGATTCTCCTTCGTCACCGGCGTCAGGCTCTCCCGCAGGGACCCCTCCTCCATCGCGGACGCATAGCCGTGCATCGGGTTGATCAGCTCGCCCCGGTCTTCGATGAAGAGAACCGGGAACCGCGTCCCGGTCATCACAGCGGTGCTCTCATGAACCGACGTAAGCTCCCCCTTCTTCCACGTAAACAGTGCAAGGCAGCCCGCCAGAGTCAGGAAAAACACCAGCACACGAACAACATGTTTCATAAATACCCCATAAACGGCCGGGGATCTCTCCATCCGGCCCCGGATGAACAGGAAACCCTGCATGATCACTCGTGCAGGGCCTGTTTGTTTCTGTTATAAACTGCCCGGAGACTCAGTAGTTCCCGGACCGGTGGCTTGCCACCTGCATACGGACCAGCGAACGCCGAAGGGCCGCCCTCGCGCGGGCGTGGTCCCGGTTCTTGTCCGCCAGGCGGCGCTCCGAACGGATCTTCGCCTCCTGGGCCCGTTTCACATCGATCTCCTCCGGCCACTCGACAATCTCAGCCATCACACGCACCTGGTTGGGGAGAATCTCCAGGAAACCGGAGATCAGCGCGGCCTCCCGCACATTTCCCCCGGCCTCATGAATCTTCAGGATGCCCGGCTCCACCACCGCGGTCAGCGGGATATGCCCCGGGCACACACCGATGGCTCCCTCGGTCGTGTTCAGCTCCAGCATCGTCACGTCCCCCTCATAGAAGACGCGCTCCGGAGAGATGATCTTGACCTTCATGGAATTCGCAGCCATATCCTCACACTCCCGTTACAGCTGTCTCGCACGCTCCACGACCTCGTCGATCGTTCCGGCGTTCAGGAAACAGTTCTCAGGGATCTCGTCATATCTTCCTTCCAGAATCTCGGAGAAGCCCCGGATCGTCTCGGAGACCGGCACATATTTGCCCGGAAGTCCGGTAAACTGCTCCGCCACGAAGAACGGCTGCGACAGGAATCTCTGCACCTTTCTGGCGCGGGAGACCGTCAGCTTATCCTCGTCGGAGAGCTCGTCCATGCCCAGGATCGCGATGATATCCTGCAGCTCACGGTATCTCTGCAGCACCTCCTGCACCCTTCTGGCCACGCGGTAATGCTGCTCGCCCAGGATTCTCGGATCCAGGATGCGGGACGTGGACTCCAGCGGATCCACCGCCGGATAGATGCCCTGCTCCACGATCGCACGGGACAGAACCGTCGTCGCGTCCAGATGTGCAAATGTCGTCGCAGGCGCCGGGTCGGTCAGGTCATCCGCAGGCACATAAACCGCCTGCACGGAAGTGATCGAGCCCCTCTTCGTCGAAGTAATTCTCTCCTGCAGGGCGCCCATCTCCGTCGCCAGCGTCGGCTGGTAGCCCACCGCACTGGGCATGCGGCCCAGAAGCGCGGACACCTCGGAACCCGCCTGGGTGAAACGGAAGATGTTGT
>JAFPYK010000261.1 GCA_017412265.1 Lachnospiraceae bacterium | reverse complement strand
TTTGCAAAAACGACGGTTCGCGTTTCTCATTTCGCTGCCTCTATACGCGAATCTCCGCGCATGTCTTCCCGGACTTCGATGAAGCATTTCACCGCGAAGTCGATGTCTTCCTTCGTGTGACTCGCGCACACCTGAGTGCGGATTCTTGCCTTTCCCTTCGGCACGACAGGATACGAGAAAGCCACCACATAGACGCCTTTTTCCATCATTCGTCTGGCGAATTCCGCCGCGGTTTTCTCGTCGTAGAGCATGACCGGTACGCAGGGATGAGTTCCCGGGATGATGTCGAATCCTTCTTCCACCAGTCTTCCCCGGTAATACTGCGTGATGTTCTCCAGATGGTCTCTGAGCGCTGTGCTCTCCGTGAGCATGTCGATGGTCTCCATGGCCGCTCCGACGATGGCAGGCGCGAGGGAATTGGAGAAAAGATAAGGCCGGCTTCTCTGCCGCAGCAGGTCAATGATCTCCTTCCGGCCCGTGGTATAACCGCCGGAGGCTCCGCCCAGCGCCTTGCCTAAGGTGCCTGTGATGATGTCCACCCGGCCTTCCACGCCGTTATACTCCGGCGTGCCCCGCCCGTGAGCACCGACGAAGCCCACCGCATGGGAGTCATCCACCATCACCAGGGCATCGTACTTGTCAGCCAGGTCACAGACCCCTTTTAGGTTGCAGATGATTCCGTCCATCGAGAAGACACCGTCGGTCGCGATCAGCTTGATCCGCGCACCTGCCGCGTCCGCCTCCTGCAGCTTCGCCTCCAGATCCGCCATATCATTGTTCTTGTAGCGATATCTCTTCGCTTTGCACAGCCGCACGCCATCGATGATCGACGCGTGATTGAGTTCGTCGCTGATCACCGCGTCGTCGGCGGTCAGAAGCGTCTCGAACAGGCCTCCGTTCGCGTCAAAGCAGGAGGAGTAGAGGATCGTGTCCTCGGTGCCGAGGAAGTCCGAGATCTTCTTCTCCAGCTGCTTGTGGATATCCTGCGTGCCGCAGATAAAACGCACCGAAGCCACGCCGTAGCCACGCTCGTCGTAGGTCCTCTTCGCAGCCTCGATGATTCTCTTGTTATCGCCCAGGCCCAGATAGTTGTTCGCGCACATGCACAGAAGCTCTCTTCCGTCCGCCAGCGTCACACGCGAGCCCTGCGGGGAGCAGATCGGGGCCTCGCCCTTGAATAATCCGGCTTCCCGGATCTCATCCACCGTCTTCTTGTACAGATCCAATGTTTCACGCTTATTCATTTCTTCCTTACTCCTCTCTATTGCTTTCTCTCGATACGATAGCTGCTTCTCTCGATGGTCAGGTCATAATAATACGTCTCGCCCGTCGGCGACTGAAGCACCAGCACCGTGCTTCCTGTCTTCTCAAACGCCGCGTGAACCGCATAACTCTGGATGCTCTCGATATAAGTGATGCTCACGGAGCCGTAGGCCTCATCCTCCAGAGATACCTGGAAGGTGTCATCAAAATCCACGCCTGACGTCGAACCCCCGCTGAGCAGCACCTCTGTCTCATAGGTGTGCGACCGCTTGTTGGCGGCACTGTAGAGTGAGGCAGCCGCGATGATCAGCAGCGCGAAGATCAGGCCCGCGATCCGGATCCTTTTATCCTTGAAGATATACAGCGGATAGATGATCAGCGTCACGGCGCAGAAGATCGATGTCAGCAGGTGATTCGGGAAGAAATGCACCGCCTCCCCGAAATAGGTCAGATAATGATATCCCAGGAAGAGCATCATCGGTCCCAGGATCAGCATGCCCCACCACTTGTCCTTCTTCATGTAATAGCCGATGAAAGCCATCGGGATCGTGAAGAACGTCCAGTAAAACCAGGCCGGGTAATACCGGAAGATCCCCCAGCCCTGGTCATTGAACGGCACCTGCACCAGGTAGACCAGCGGCTGGCTGATCAGGAAGAAGACGAATGTCTTCAGCGCCGAATCGAGCGGCGACCTGCTGTTGACGATAATCAGGATGGCGAAGAGAATCCAGCACTCAAACGTCGTTGTGATATCGTGAAACGACGTATCCTTCAGCGCCGGAATCAACGCCATGATCCCCGTGTAGACGCCCGCGGCCACAGCAAATACAATAATCTTCGGTCAGGTCAGGTTCAGACCGCCAAATAACTTCTTCATCGATCGGTCTCCCTCTTCTTTTCACATTTCAATTCTCTCATTCTCCTTCCGGCACCGGCAGCTCGCCGATCCTCGACCAGTCCATGATCACCTTACCGGATTTGCCCGAGAGCATCGTCTGGAATCCTTCGTCAAAATCCCTCA
>JAFPYK010000260.1 GCA_017412265.1 Lachnospiraceae bacterium | reverse complement strand
TGCGGTTCGACGCATCACCCGGCGAAGGCGGTCCGGCCTGAGCATGCGCCGACGCAGGCAGAGGTTGAGCGGAAGGAGAAGAACGCTGACAGGCTGGTGGATCAGGCGAACAAGGCGAGCAAGGACGCGGGCACGAAGCATGGAAGCTACATGACCGCGAGGGATGCATTTGTCCGCAGGCAGGCGGAGCTCTTCGGCGAGGAGCCGGTCGCGGATCTGGACGCGTGCATCCGGGAGGAGCGTGTGCGGGTCGCGGAGGCCGGCAAGGTGAATGCCGACCAGATCCGGACGGAGGACGCGAACATCGCAAGGCGGACGAGACTGGAAGAGCTGATCCCCGCGGAGGAGGAGAAGCTGCGCGAGGCGCAGAAGAAGCTCGGCGAGCAGCGGGAGGCGCTTGTACAGAAGCAGACCAGCCAGGCGGAGGAGACGCAGGCGGTCAATGCGCTTGCGGAGAAGCTTGCCTTCCCGGACAAGAAGGCTGCGGAGGAGAAGCTGTCACTTCTTCAGACGCAGGAGAATGCGTATAAGGAGCAGACCGAGCAGGCGCAGAAGGATGAGCTGGAGGCGGTCAAGACCCTCAGCGCGGCGGAGGCCTCTCTGAAGGAGCTTCGCACGCAGATCGCACAGATCCCGGAGGCGGACGGAGAGAAGCTCGCGGCCTCCCTGCAGGAGCTGCAGGCGGAGAAGACGCGCTGCGTGGACGCGCAGAAGAACCTGCACGCGCGCCTGACGGCCAATGCTTCGGCCAGGGAAAACATCGTAAAACGGCTGGATGAGAGCGCGCAGCTTGAGAAGAAGCGGGCGTGGATGAAGTCGCTTGCGGATACGGCGGCCGGGAAGCTGGCCGGGCGGGACCGGCTGAGCCTCGAGACCTTCGTGCAGATGACGTATTTTGACCGGATCCTCGTGCGGGCGAACACGCACCTGATGCGGATGTCCGGGAGCAAATACGACCTGGTGCGCAAGAAGACGGCGGATAACTTAAAGAGCCAGAGCGGACTGGAGCTCAACGTGATCGACCACTACAACGGGACCGAGAGGGACGTCAAGACGCTCTCGGGAGGCGAGTCTTTCATCGCCTCACTCTCGCTGGCGCTGGGGCTTGCGGAGGAGATCCAGATGTCCGCGGGCGGCATCCGGCTGGATACGATGTTCGTGGATGAAGGCTTCGGGACGCTGGACGAGGAGACGCTCGACCAGGCGATGCGGGCGCTGCGAAGCCTCGGTGAAGAGCAGCGGCTCATCGGGATCATCTCGCACGTGGGCGAGCTGCGCCGGGAGATCGACCGGCAGGTGATCGTCGTGAAGGAGAAGAGCGGCGGAAGCCGAGCGGAAGTGCGGGTTGAGTAAAGGATTCAACACCGGATGAGAAGAGGGGCCCCTCGGGAGAGGGACCCTCTTTCTGGGTGAAGAGAATTAATATGCAGGCAAATAAAAAACGCATCCGGAAGCCCGGATGCGTTTTGTGTTGTCTGTGATCAGACTTTGTGTCTCTTCGCGATGTAGACCGGATAGGAGTCGTTGCCCTTCACGACCTTGCCTGCGGAGATCTCCACCTGCTTGTCGGTGATGAGGTAATCGACCTCGGCGTCCTCGCCGATGACGGTATCCTGCATGAGGATGCTGTTCTTGACCACAGCGCCCTTGGAGACCTTCACGCCACGGAAGAGGATCGAGTTCTCAACGGTTCCTTCGATGACGCAGCCGTCGGCGACGAGCACATTGCTCGCGGAGGCACCCTCGAGGTAGCGGGTCGGGTTGTCGTCACGGATCTTGGTGTAGATCGGATTGCCCGAGAAGAGCGCGTCGAGGTTGTCATCGTCTAACAGGCGCATATTCTCTTCGAAGTAGCGGTGCATGTCCGTGATGCGGGCATAGTAGCCTTCCCAGAGATAGCCCTGGATCTTGAAGCTGTCCACGTTCGGAGCGAGGATGTCGCGCTCGAAGTATACCTTGCCGTTTAAGAAGGCCTGGTCGACCTGCTGGATCAGCCAGTCTTTCTTCGCGATGTAGATGTTCATGGACATGTTCTGGACACCGGCGTCCTTCGGATTGATGTTGAATCTCTCCACACGGCCATCTTCTCCGAAGTTGAAGGAGTAGTAGAGGCCGCGGCTGGTGTCGCGCGCACGCTTGGCGCTGTCCGGGATCACCTCTCTGGTATAAGCGCAGGTGATGTCGGCGCCGCTCTCAATGTGCTTGCGGATCATGTCCTTGAAATCAAAGTTCACGGCGATGTTGGTATCGCACAGGACCACGTAGGTCTCCTTCTGGTGGCGAAGGAAAGGAACGATGCTCTCCAGAGCCTCGATGCGTCCGTGGTAGGCGCCCATGTTCTTCTGGAAGTAGGGCGGGAAGATCTTCAGGCCGCCGTTTTTGCGGACCAGATCCCAGGAACGGCCGGACTCTAAGTGATCCACCAGGGAGTTGTAGTTCTCACGGACCAGGATGGTGATGTTCGAGATGTCGTTGTTCACCAGGCTGGAGAGGATGAAATCGATCATGCGGTAACGGCCGCCGAACGGAATCGAGGCCATCACGCGCTCGGTTGTCAGTTCCGGAACCATCCGATCATAGGCGTTCGGGAAAATAATGCCAAGTGCGCTTACATTCTTGCTATTCATTGCTCGTCACCGTCCTTTACATTTTCTGCGACCAGTGCTTCGGGACCGATCTTAGCATTCTCACCAATGTAGACGCCGGCTGCGACGGTTGCAACGCCGCCGACTCCCTTGCCTTCCTCCGGCATGGCGCCGACGATACTGTTCTCGCCGACGACAACATTCTCCGCAAGGATGCAGTGCTTGACCTTCGCGCCCTTCTTGATGATGGTGCCGCCCATGATGACGGCGT
>JAFPYK010000259.1 GCA_017412265.1 Lachnospiraceae bacterium | reverse complement strand
GTGAGAAGAAGAAGGCTGCAGAGAAGAAGGCGGAAGAGCCGGCCGCGGATGAGAAAACAGAAGAGAATGTAACGGCGGAGGAGAAGCCGGAAGAGAGCCCCGGCGAAGAGGAAGCCCCGGCGGAGAGCCCGCCGGCAGAGGAAACATCCGAAGCGCCGGAAGAAACGGCCGCGGATGAAGAGGAAACCGACGAGGAAGAGGTCTGCATCGGTTCCGAGCCGGTGGAAGAGGACGCGGATATCTTCTCTGATATCACGGAGCCGGAAGCCACACCCGAAGCGGAGGAATCCCCTGAGGAGAAGAAGGTGATCGAATCGATCTGGAACCGGATCGACCGGATCTGGGAGAAGATCGATACGATCCGTGACAAGGCGGAGCCGGTCCTGGAATTCATCCAGGAGGATGACACGAAGGACCTGATCGGTAGTACGTTCAAGAGACTCGGACGGCTGATCCGGCATGTGCTTCCGTATTCGTTATCCGGATGGCTTCTGGTCGGGACGGGGGATCCCGTGAATACCGCGAAACTGGCCGCGGTGATGAGCTACCTGTATCCGAAGCTTCCGAAGGACTTCTCATTTGAACCGTATTTTATTGATAAAAAGGCTGCTGCCGACCTGACACTGAAAGGCAGAATCCGGATCGGAACCATGGCCGGCATCTTGATCGGCCTTGTGCTGAAGGGATATACGATCCGGACGATCAAACGAGTCAAAGCTCTGATGAGCACTTTAAAAGAAAAACCGCAGGAGGAGTAATACCATGGCAAAAGAGAACAGCAGTTTCAAAGAGACCGTCAGCGCTTTGTTTGAAGGAATGGAAGAGTTTATCACATCGAAGACCGTCGTCGGCGAGCCGATGAAGATGGAAGACGGAACCATCGTCATCCCGTTTGTCGAGGCCTCGTTCGGCATCGGTGCCGGAGCTTCGGATTCCAGCACGAAGAGAAGCAGCGGAAGCGGCGGCATGGGCGGCAAGATTGCTCCGAGCGCGGTGCTTGTCCTGAAGGACGGAGCCAGCAAGCTCGTCAATGTCAAGTATCAGGACAGCCTGACCAAGGTCATGGATCTGGTGCCGGATGTCGTGAACCGCATCTCGAATATGGGAAGCAAGAAACAGGCCGATATGAGCAATTCCGGAGACGAAGTGATCCGGGAGATGAAGGCCGAGACTGCAGAGAAGCCCGAATAAGAACTTTTTCAAAAAGTTCTTGCATTTGCAGGACGCTTTTGATAGAATAAGTTCGTTGTCTGAGCATATGCGTTGCTTGGAAATATGATATGAGGAGGTGCAGTCATGGCTAGATGTGCTATTTGCGATAAGGGTGCTCATTTCGGTATCAAGGTGAGCCATTCTCATAGAAGAAGCAATAAGATGTGGAAATCGAATGTGAAGTCGGTCCGCGTGATGACCGAGCAGGGTGCAAAGAAGATGTATGTTTGTACTTCGTGCCTGAGATCCGGTAAAGTCGAGCGTGCTTAATCCGGTTGCATTTGGAGATGAACCCCGGGGTAGAGTTCCTGTTTGGCCGACCTCGGGGTTTTCTTTTTTGTCATAATCGGTTATAATATCTGTTGATACTGTTTGACAGCCTGTCTTTTTACGGAGGGAATCGGATGAAAGGACGTATCAATGCGCAGATGGGTGACATCTGTTTTGATCAGGACGTTGTAGCAAAGTATGCCGCGCTGTGCGCCTCGGAGTGCTTCGGTGTGGTCGGCCTTGCTTCCGTCAATATGAAAGATGGCCTTGCCAGGCTTTTAAAGAATGATAATATGATCCAGGGCGTGAACCTGACGACGGAGAACGGGGAGCTCAAGCTTGACCTGCATATCATCGTCGCCTACGGCGTAAGCATTTCCACGGTCTGCGAGAACCTGATGAATGACGTGAAGTACCGTGTGCAGGAGTTCTCCGGCATGAAGGTGCGCACAGTCAATGTGTTCGTGGAAGGCGTCCGTGTTCTGGACGAAGAAGACTGAAGAGAGTTGGCAGGGAGGACAGACCAGTGATTCATTCTATGAATGCCGAGATGGTAAAGAAGTGCTTTCTGGCCGGTGCAGCCGGCCTGAACAGCCGCAAAGAATATATTAACGAATTGAATGTATTCCCGGTCCCGGACGGCGACACCGGCACGAACATGACCATGACGATCATGTCTGCGGTGAAGGCGGTGGGTGCCCTGGAGACCTTTACCATGGCTGATATATGCAAGGCGATCTCCAGCGGATCGCTGCGCGGCGCGAGAGGCAACTCCGGCGTGATTCTGTCGCAGCTTCTCCGCGGTATGACCCGTGAGATGCGGGAATATGAGGAGATTACCGTGCCGGTGCTCGCGGCAAGCTTTAAGCGCGCGAGTGATACGGCTTACAAGGCTGTGATGAAGCCGAAGGAGGGCACGATTCTTACGGTCGCGAGAGCCGGAGCCGAGAAGGCTGCGGAGCTTGTCGATACGACTGATGATCTGGAGGTATTCCTTCAGCAGATTCTGGAGCATATGGACGAGGTGCTGGAGCAGACACCGGAGCTTCTGCCGGTGCTGAAGGAAGCCGGCGTCGTGGACTCCGGCGGAACCGGCCTCACCACGATCATGCACAGCGCTTTTGACGCGCTTCTCGGCAAGGTGACGGTCGAGAATGTCGTCGAGGAAGCCGCACCTGCGGGCAAGAAGGCGAAGCGCGAGGCGATCTCTACGGATGATATCAAGTTCGGCTATTGCACCGAGTTCATTATCATGTGCAACCGTCCGTTCACCGATGAGATGCACCGCGATTTCCAGACCTATCTGGAGTCGCTTGGTGATTCGCTCGTGCGTGTGGCGATGGACGACCGTGTGAAGGTCCATGTGCATACGAACGATCCGGGACTTGCGATCCAGAGAGCGCTGACCTACGGTGAGCTGACGTCCATGAAGATCGATAACATGCGGGAGGAACACCGCGAGACGCTCTTCGAGGATGAGCCCGCGAAGGAAGAGAAGCCCGCACCGATGCCGCACAAGGAGTATGGATTTATCAGTGTCGCGGCCGGCGACGGGATCGGATCGATCTTCCGCGAGCTGGGTGTGGACGTGCTGATCTCCGGCGGACAGACCATGAACCCGAGCACGGACGATATGCTTTCCGCGATCGACCGTGTCAATGCCGATGTGATCTTCATCCTTCCGAACAACAAGAATATCATTCTTGCGGCGGAGCAGGCGGCGAAGCTGACCAAGGACAAGAAGATCATCGTCATTCCAACCAAGACCATTCCGCAGGGCATTGAAGCCTTAATCAATTTTGTATATGACAGGACACCGGAGGAGAACACCGCCGGTATGACGGAGTCTCTGGAGATGGTGCAGTCCGGCGAGGTCACGTACGCGGTCCGGGATACTTCGGTGGAGGGCAAGATCATCCATCAGGGCGACATCATGGGTATCGGCGACGAGGGAATCCTTGCCGTGACCGAGAGCGTGGATGAGACGGTGCTTGACATGATCGAGGAGATGGTCAATGAAGACTCTGAGATGATCACGCTTTATTACGGTGCGGATGTTGCCGAGCCGGAGGCGGAGAGCCTCGGAGAACAGCTGAGAAGCCGTTATGAAGAGGTCGACATCGAGGTCGAGGTT
>JAFPYK010000258.1 GCA_017412265.1 Lachnospiraceae bacterium | reverse complement strand
GGAGGCCTGAGGCTTCCCCGATATGGAGATGGGCTACTAGCTCAGATGGTAGAGCACCTGACTTTTAATCAGGTTGTCGGGGGTTCGAGTCCCCCGTGGCTCATGGAAGACTCCGTTGCTTTGGCAGCGGAGTTTTTTCTTTATACGAATGGAGGATGAGAGGATGCTTTCCTTTACCGAGCGCGAGTTTATTCCGGTTCTGCTGGGCGGCGACATCAACACGTACAGTGTGGCGCGCGCATTTTATGAGCAGTACGGGGTGAAGACCTATACATTTGGCAAATATCCGGGCGGGCCGAGCTTCAACAGCCGGATCATCAATTACACCGCGAACCCGAAGATCGATACGGACGAGGTGTTTCTTCAGACGGTGAACGGATTCGCGAAGGAGCACGCGGACAAGAAGATCGTGCTGGTAGGCTGCGGCGACAGCTATGTGGCCCTGATCTCGAAGCACAAGGCGGAGCTTGCGGAGAATATCGTGGCGCCTTACATCGACTATGAGCTGATGAACTCGCTGCAGATGAAGGAGACGTTCTATAAGCTCTGCGACAAGCACGGGATCGATTATCCGGGGACGGTCATCTATGACGCTTCGATGGGGCTGGATTTCCCGATGGAGTTTGACTATCCGTGCATCCTGAAGCCGAGCAACGGCATCCGCTACTGGGAGTGCCCGTTCCCGACGCAGAACAAGGTCTATACGATTCATGACCGGGCGGAGCTTGAGCGGGTGATCAAGGACATCTACGGGGCCGGGTATGATGACAAGCTCATCATCCAGGACCGGATCCCGGGCAATGACGAGTTCATGCGCGTGCTGACGGCCTATTCGGACCGCAACGGGAAGGTCAAGATGATGTGCCTCGGGCATGTGCTCCTGGAGGAGCATACGCCTCACGGGCTCGGCAACCACGCGGTGATCATCACCGAGCCGAACGAGGAGCTGATGCTGCGGGTGAAGAACCTCCTGGAGGACCTGCATTATGTGGGCTATTCGAACTTCGACATCAAGTATGACAGCCGCGACGGGAAGTTCAAGTTCTTCGAGATTAATACGCGCCAGGGCCGCAGCAATTTCTATGTGACGGGCTCGGGCTTCAATGTGGCGAAGTATATCGTCGAGGAGTACATATACGGGAGAGAATCGGAGCTTGAGCTGGCCCGCGACGAGCATCTGTGGCTGGTGGTTCCGAAGGCGGTGGCGCTGCACTATGTGAAGCAGCCGGAGAACAAGGCGAAGCTTAAGAGGCTGCTGCGCGAGGGCAAATGGGTCAATCCGGTCTTCCTGAAGGGGGACCTGGCGCCGAAGCGCCGGTATGCGATGACACGGACGTACCTGAGCCATTTTGTCAAATATCCGAAGTATTATCATTGATTCCCGCGTGCCGGCGAGGCCGGCGGAAGGAGAGACGATGGAGCGAAAGAAACTGGGCGTGATCGGCGGCATGGGGCCGGAGGCCAGCAGCTTTTATTATGCCAGAGTGATCGCGCATACCGCGGCGGGCAGAGACCAGGAGCATATCGATATGGTGATCTTAAGCCACGCGTCGATGCCGGACCGCACGGAGGCGATCCGCAGCGGCGATGAGGAGGCGTTTCTCGCCGCGATCGGCGAGGACGTGAAGGCGCTGGAGGCGCTGGGGTGCGCGAATATCGCGATCCCCTGCAACACGTCGCATTATTTCCTGCCGAAGATCCAGGCGATGACGTCGGTGCCCATCATCAATATGGTGGAGGAGAGCGCGAAGGCGATCCGCCGGCGTTTCCCGGAGGCGAAGCGTGTGGGGATCCTCGCGACGGACGGAACGATCGGGACGGGGACGTATCACCGCGCGCTGGAGGCGGTCGGGCTGACGCCCGTGGTGCCCTCGGAGGAGCGCCAGAAGGACGTGATGTCCCTGATCTATGAGGATATCAAGGCGGGCGATCACGGCGACCGGCGCAAGTTCGACCGGGTCTACGCGGACCTGGAGGACCAGGGCTGCGACGTGATGCTGCTGGCGTGCACGGAGCTTTCTGTTTTTAAGGAATATTATGATCTGCCGGAGAACTGCCTGGATGCGATGGACATCCTGGTGAGGGAGTCTGTGAAGCGGTCCGGCGCGAGGTATCGCTGATGAAGATGCATCTGGTTTCGGAGTACGCAAGGCTCCTCTCGGAGGAGGGCATGCTTGCGCAGGCGTGTACGGGGGCGGATCCGGAGATCCGCTATCTGACGTATGATTCCCGGGCGGTGGTTCCGGGGACGATGTTCATCTGCAAGGGCGCGGCATTTAAGGAGCAGTACCTGAAGGACGCGCTGGAGAAGGGCGCGGTCTGCTACGCTTCGGAGAAGGCTTATGAGGCCGGCGCGGGGACGTCCTGCCTGCTGGTGAAGGACATCCGGCGCGCGATGCCGGTGCTCGCGGAGGCTTACACGAACGAGGCCTGGAGGAAGCTGCACCTGATCGGGATCGGCGGCACGAAGGGCAAGTCCACCACGGCTTATTATATGAAGGCCATCGTCGACGACTATATGGAGGCGACGGGCGGCAGGGAGAGCGGTGTGATCTCTTCGATCGACACCTACGACGGGGTGCGGCGGTTTGAGTCGCACATCACGACGCCGGAGTCGGTGGAGCTGATGGAGCATTTCCTGAACGCGGAGCAGAGCGGCATCACCTATATGGAGATGGAGGTCTCTTCGCAGGCGCTCAAGTACGACCGGGTGGACCGGGTGCAGTTTGAGGTGGGGATGTTCTTGAATATCTCCGAGGATCACATCAGCCCGATCGAGCATCCGGATTTCGAGGATTATTTCGCTTCGAAGCTGCGGATCTTCGCGCAGACGAAGAACGCGGTGGTGAACCTGGACGCGGATTACGCGGACCGGATTCTCCGCGAGGCGCAGGTGTGCGAGCGGGTGATGACGTTCTCCGTGAAGGATCCTTCGGCGGACGTCTACGGCTATGACGTGCGCAAGGAAGGGCAGGAGATCTCTTTCCGGGTGCGCACGGCGGAGTTTGACGAGGCGTTCCGGCTGACGATGCCGGGCCTGTTCAATGTGGAAAATGCGCTGGCCGCGGTCGCGGGGGCGATCCTGCTCGGGATTCCGCGGGAGTATATGCACTCCGGGCTGCTCCGGGCGAAGTCGAGCGGGCGCATGGAGACGTATGTGAGCAAGGACGGCAAGATCATCTGTGTCGTGGACTACGCGCACAACAAGCTGAGCTTCGAGAAGCTCTTCGGCTCCACGAAGGAGGAGTATCCGGAGCACGGGATCGTGGCGATCTTCGGCTGCCCCGGCAAGAAGGCGCTTCTGCGGCGCAAGGATCTGGGGACGATCTCCGGGCGGTATTCGCGCAAGGTGTATCTGTGCGCGGAGGACCCGGGCGCGGAGCCGGTGGACGAGATCTCCAGGGATATCGCCCAGTATGTGGAGGCGGAGCATTGTCCGTACGAGATGATCGAGGACCGGGGCGAGGCAATTCACGCTGCGGTGCGCGAGGCGGCGGGGCTCCCAGAGGGGAGCGTGCTGCTCATCACCGGCAAGGGCAATGAGACGCGGCAGAAGTACGGCAGCCAGTATCTGGACTGCCGGTCGGACGTGGATTATGTGCTGGAGGCGCTGGCGGCGTACGATGCGGCGCACTGAGGCGCTTAGGCGCTCTGCGATGCGATAATATGCGATGAAATGAAATGTGCGAAATGTGCCGGGAAGCGCCGGGAGGCGCGGACGGCCTGCGGCGCGGCCGGGGAAACGCCGGCGGCAGGCGGGGACATTTGCAATAAAGTGACAGAAAGGGTTGGGGCCCGCTCTCGGTAGAAAGAGCGGGCCCCTTTTGTGGGAAGAAAACAGATATTGTCAGATCTCTTCAATATGGCTGACGTAATCGAGTGTCGCGAGCGCGTCGATGATCTCCTTGTGGGACTGGTATTTCTTCAGCTCCGCTTTGGTGATGGTCAGGGAGATCGAGTAGACGGCCAGGCCGGAGTTGGCGTAGGCTGGGTTGGACTCGATGTCGTCGATGAGCATGCCGAGCTTGCGCAGGGTCGTGATGAAGTCCTGCAGGCGGTAGCGGTCGGTGAGCTCTAAGTGGATCTCGAAATGGTTCGAGCGGTCTTTGAGGTATTTCTCCAGCTTCGGCAGTACCGAGAGGCAGAAGAAGATGGTGAGGAATCCGGCCAGGGCCGAGGTGTAGTAGCCGGCGCCGAGCGCGAGGCCCACGACGCTGGTAGCCCACAGGGCGGTGGCGGTGGTCAGGCCCTTGATCTGGCTCTTGGAGCTGTAGAGGATCGAGGACGTGGCGATGATGGCCACGGCGATGATCGTCGCGGCGGACAGAAGCGGCAGGGAGTCCTGGGTGGTGCGGATCAGATAGTTGTCCGCGATGACTGCCAGGGTGGCCCCGACGCAGGCCAGGATGAAGGTCCGCAGGCCGGCGGAGTGGCGCTTGTTCGAGCGCTCACAGCCGATGAGGGCGGAGAGCAGCAGCGACAGGAGCAGCCGCAGGATGATGGAATAGATCGTGATGTCGGAGGACCAGGTCCCCAGCAGACGGGCGATCGGATCGGTATCGGTGAAATACATAGGCTTCCTCCTCCTTCATATTATTATGTGTGGAACCGCCCGGAGAGCCTGCCGGGCTTGGTGCGGTAGTTGTAATCCATGTACTCGAAGGCCGCGTGCTCGTCGGCGGCCTGCTGGAAGGCGGCCTCCTCCGGGGAAATGTGCGGCTCCGGGTGAACCGGCAGCTCCTTCTGGATCTGCTGGATGCGCTCGATGAGGACGTCGATGGCCGGCCGGGGCCTGCCGTGTTCGTCAACAGGGGTCACCTCGGTCAGGTCTTCGAGGTTCGTCGAATACGATCCGGACAGGTACAGGCAGAGCTTGCCGCAGGCGGGACCGGTCAGCTCGTAGAGGACACTCGAGAACATGATGATGGTCTGCATGTCGGTACCGATGCCGGGGCCCAGGATGCGGGCGCACATCGCGGCCAGGCCGATAGCCACGCCGGCCTGGGGCACGAGGCCGAGGCCGAGATAGCGGCGCACGCGGGCCTCCTTCTTCGTGACCAGGCAGCCGAACCAGGCGCCGGCGTATTTGCCGACGATCCGCAGGAAGAAGTAGACCACGCTCACGGTGATCAGAGGGATGCCGTGGATGGAATTCTTCGCGGAGAAGAGGTCCCCCAGCTGGAAGTTCATGCCGGAGCGCACGAAGAAGAGCAGGAGGATCGGCGGGCTGAAGTAATTGAGCTGCTTAAAGAGGCTGTCATCCTTCGTCAGGTTGATGTAGACGGTGCCGACGGCCATGCAGCCCAGCAGCGGCGAGGTGTCGAAATACGAACAGAAGCCGCAGAAGACGACGAGGACGCTGATCGCGATAATCAGGCGGTTGTCGGTGGACTGGCGGGAGCCGGCGGCAAGCTTCAGGACCCAGCCGGAAACGCAGCCAAGCAGCAGGGCACAGATGTTCTTTATAATAGGTAGAATTACGACGGCGAACCGGTCGGCGCCTGCGCCCCGGATCGAGGACAAGGCGACCGAGATCGCGATGCTGTAGGCGACGAGGCCCACGACGTCGTCCAGGGCAACCACCTGGAGCAGGGTGTTGACCAGGTCGCCCTTCGCCCGGGTCTGGCGGATGGTCATGATCGTGGATGCCGGAGCGGTTGCGGCCGCCAGGGCAGAGAGCATGACAGAGAATGCCAGACCGAGGTCCATGACAAAGTAGGTGGCGATGAAGATCACGACGGAGGCCGAGAGGGACTCCATAAGGGTGATCACCACGACCTTCATGCCGTTCTTCTTCAGAGTCTCGAACTCGAAAAACTCTCCGACCGAAAATGCAATAAAGCACAGAGCGAGATCCGGAAGGAAATCCATGCCGGCGATGACCTGCGGGGGAACCAGCCCGAGGCCGTAGGGGCCGAGCAGGATTCCGGCGAGGATGTATGCCGTGACGTTCGGCAGGCGCAGCAGACGCAGCAGTCGCGAGAGCAGGAAGCCGAAGAGCAGCATCAGTGCGAGGGAGATCGTGACAGATGTTGCGGTGGACATAGAATCACTTCTTTCTTCAAATGTAAAATTCATGTAAAATCCGTTTGTTTGTTCTATATTACTCCCGAAACGGCAAAAAGGCAAGTCCGAATCGGACCGGCGGCAGAAAATGGGCTGCAGATAAAATTGCACAGTGCCCCGGGCGCGAAAGCGGCCGGCGGGATACAGGGTGCATAAATCGCCGGGCGGCAAAATGTGTATTATGCATAGAATTCCGGGGATCCGGAAAGGGCGAAAAAACGGGCACTTGGACACTTTGTACAAAGTTTGTTCAAAATTTATTCATTTTTGTACAAAATAGATATTTCATGTTGACATCTATTTTTGATTTTGCTATATTATTCATGGTGTCACGAAAGGCACCGGTAACTATCGTAGTCCCATGGGGACTATAGAAGAAAAGAGGAGATATCTTATGAAAACAAGCAAAAAAGTGCTCGCTTTACTCTTAGTACTTGTACTTTGCGTAAGCGCAATGGTAGGCTGCTCCAAGAAGGAAGAGACTCCCGAGACCACCAAGGCTCCCGAGACCACGACCGCTAAGCCTGCTGATGACACCACCAAGGAAGCCGAGTCCAAGGACGAGGGCCTGACCGAGGAGAAGATCTCTGCTGAGTATAAGTTCGCTCTTATGCTGCAGAACACCTGGAATCCTTTCTTCACCGAGATCCGTGTTGGTATCGAGGATGCT
>JAFPYK010000257.1 GCA_017412265.1 Lachnospiraceae bacterium | reverse complement strand
GCGGCAGCTTTCCGCCGTTCTTCAGTCTCTCAAGAAGCTCGGTTCCCTCTTCCATGATGGTGAAGTCCGCGGCATTGTCCACGTCGAACACCTTGTCCACGCCGAGTCTTCTGATAGCCGCGATCATCTTTCCTTCCACATTGGTGCCCATGGGCATGTTGAAATACTCGCCCAGCTGCACACGCACGGAGGGAGCGGGAGCTACCACCACGTGCTTTGCGGGATCCGCGATCGCCGCCCAGACCTTGTCGGTATCGTCCTTCTCGACCAGGGCGCCGGTGGGACATACGGCAGTACACTGACCGCAGTTCACGCAGGAAGTGTTCTTCAGCGGCTCGTCGAAGGGGCTTCCGATATGTGTCTTAAATCCGCGCTCATTCGCGCCGATGACGCCGGCGAACTGGTTCTCGCGGCATACAGCCGTGCAGCGGCGGCAGAGGATGCACTTGGAATTATCCCTGATAAGATGCACTGCCTCATCGATATCGGGCTGCAGGTCTTCTGTTCCCTTGAATCTGTTCTGGTCCACGCCGTATTCGGCGGCAAGCTGACGCAGCTCGCAGTCGTCCGAACGCACGCAGGAAAGGCATTCCATGCGGTGGTTGGAGAGGATCAGCTCCAGAGTCATTTTGCGGTACTGACGGATCTGGGGCGTATTGGTGAAGACCTCCGTGCCGTCCCTGTCAAGCGGATACACGCAGGCTGCGCACAGGCTTCTCGCGCCTTTTACTTCCACAAGGCAGATGCGGCATGCGCCGATCGCGTTGATCTCGCGCAGATAGCAGAGCGTGGGAATGCGGACTCCGGCTTTTCTTGCGGCGTCAAGGATGGTCGTATTCTTTTCGACTTCAACTTCGATTCCGTTGATTTTTACTTTGATCATTTCCATTATCAGATGACCCCCTTACTTCTTTGAAATGGCGCCGAATTTACATGTTTCCATGCAGACTCCGCACTTGATGCACTTGGTCGGGTCTATCACATGAGGCATTTTCACAGAGCCGGAGATCGCGTGCACCGGGCACTTTCTCGCGCAGGCCGTGCAGCCTTTGCACTTCTCAGCGTCGATCGTGTAGTGAAGAAGGTTCTTGCAGACCCCTGCGGGACAGCGCTTTTCAACTACATGGGCGATATATTCGTCCCTGAAATATCTCATTGTGGAAAGGACCGGGTTCAGCGCAGTCTGGCCCAGGCCGCAGAGGGAGTTGGCCTTGATGTAATTGGCGAGCTCCTCCAGCTTGTCCAGGTCCTCCAGAGTCCCGTTGCCCTTCGTGATCTTGTCAAGGATCTCGTACATACGCTTTGTGCCGATGCGGCAGGGCGTACATTTACCGCAGGACTCGTCCACAGTGAACTCCAGGAAGAACTTGGCGATATCCACCATGCAGTTGTCCTCGTCCATGACGATCAGTCCGCCGGATCCCATCATGGAACCGATGGAGATCAGGTTGTCATAGTCGATCGGGATATCGATATGCTCTGCGGGGATGCAGCCGCCGGAAGGTCCGCCGGTCTGGGCTGCCTTGAACTTCTTGTTGCCCGGGATGCCGCCGCCGATCTCCTCGACGATCTCACGGAGCGTGGTGCCCATGGGGATCTCGACAAGGCCGGTGTTCCTGATCTTTCCTCCGAGAGCGAACACCTTGGTTCCCTTGGACTTCTCGGTACCCATGGAGGCGAACCAGTCAGCGCCCTTCAGGATGATCTGGGGGATGTTCGCGTAGGTCTCGACATTGTTGAGAATAGTGGGCTTTTTGAACAGACCCTGCACAGCCGGGAACGGCGGTCTCGGTCTGGGCTCGCCTCTCTTGCCTTCAATGGAGGTCATGAGGGCAGTCTCTTCACCGCAGACGAAGGCGCCTGCGCCGAGACGGATGTCGATATCAAAATCAAAGCCGCTGCCGAGGATATCCTTGCCCAGCAGGCCGTACTCTCTCGCCTGGGCGATAGCGATGTTCAGACGCTTGACCGCGATGGGATACTCCGCGCGGACGTAGATGAAGCCCTGATGAGCCCCGATGGCATAACCGGCAATGGTCATGGCATCAAGCACCACGTGGGGATCGCCGTCCAGGACGGAACGGTCCATGAACGCACCGGGGTCGCCCTCGTCAGCGTTGCAGCATACATATTTCTCGGGGCCGGGCTGGGCTGCCGCAAAGGACCATTTCGTGCCGGTGGGGAAGCCTGCGCCGCCGCGGCCGCGGAGGCCGGACTTCGAAAGAACATCGATGACGTCCTG
>JAFPYK010000256.1 GCA_017412265.1 Lachnospiraceae bacterium | reverse complement strand
ATCGCAGAAGGTCCGGTTCATCTCCTCGAGGTAGGACGCGTCCAGGAGATTATCCGCGTCGAAGACCAGGTAGGCGTCGAAGCCTTCGGGGAAGTCCTCGCGCAGATGAGAGAGCAGAGCCTGCAGCGCGTAGCCTTTGCCGACGAGCTCTGTATTGTGCCGGACGTAGACGCGTGCGCCGTGTGAAGCCGCCACCGCCGCGGTATCGTCGGTGCAGTTGTCTGCCATGACGAAGATGTGCACGTACTGCGCCGGGTAGGTCTGCGCGTGCAGGCTGTCGATCAGGTCGCCGATCACGGCCGACTCGTTGCGGGCGCAGATCAGGACCGCAAGATGATGGTTCTCTGCCTTCGGGCGGATCACCGGCTCCTGCTTCCTGAGAAACCACGGCACCGGGATATAGAGAAACTGATAGGCATAACAGAGGGTAAATGCAAGTGCGATGATAAAGTTGATGATACGCAGTGTCTGCATGGTGTGATACTCCCTTCCTGTGATAATCCTATCTTAAGACAGGGCCGGTTTAAGAAAAAAGAGGGCGCGCAGTTAAGAATTCATGAAGGGTTCTGAAGGAAAAATGAAAAAGCCTCCGCGAGAGCGCCGCGGAGGCTTGGGTGATACTGTGGTTCAGATTCTGGGGAAGGTGAGGATGGCCTTGAAGAGGTCTCCGTCGATCGCCAGCCGCAGGGATCCCTTCTGAAGCTCCGCGAGGCTGCGGGCGATCGAGAGGCCGAGGCCGTTGCCTTCGGTGCTCCGGGAAGTGTCCCCGCGGACGAAGCGCTCCATGAGCTCCTCTTCGGAGATGTCCAGGGCTTCTCTGGAGGTGTTCTTGAAGGTGATCACCGCCTCCTGCGGTGTGGCCTCCAGAGAGAGGTAGACGCGGGTCCCGGGCTGGGCGTATTTGCAGATGTTGTTCATCAGGTTGTCGAAGATGCGCCACATGCGGCGTGAATCCGCGAGGATCATGACGTCCTCTTCGGGCATCTTGGTGATCAGGGAGAGATCTGCCTTCTCCAGCTTCTCGTCGTATTCCCCGCCGGCCTGGGTCAGGAAGATCGAGGCGTCGCAGGGGGCGAGGGCCACGTCCAGGTTGCCGGAGGAGGCCTTGGAGGCTTCCACGAGGTCGTCGATGAGGCGCTTCAGGCGCTCGGACTGGCGCAGGAGGACTTCGCTGTACTCCTTGATCTTCGCGTTGTCCGTCGGCTCATTTGCAATTAGGGACGTGTAGTTGATGATGGAGGTCAGCGGGGTCTTGATGTCGTGCGAGACGTTGGTGATCAGTTCGGTCTTCATCCGCTCGCTCTTCATCTGCTCCGCCACAGCGAGGGACATGCCGACGCCGATGTGGTTTAAGTTGTCGGCGTGCTCCTTGAGGTCTCCGAAGAGGCCCTTCTCGGGGATCTGTGCCGAGAGATCACCGGCCGCGAGCGCCCGGCCGCCCTTCTGGAGGCGGCGAAGGCCCAGCACAAAGAGGTAAAGGACCGGCAGCAGGAGAAGCTTTTCGAAGAGCCAGCCGAGTGCCAGGTTGTCGGTCTCAGATCCGTTTGCCAGGATGAAGATGAGCTCGACGAAGGCGATCAAGAGAGAGGCCAGTACGGTCTTACAGATCAGCGGGATGGACTTAAGGAATGCGCAGAAGGCCTTCCAGAGGCGCAGGAGCAGGCGGCCGATCCAGCAGAGGACCTTCCAGAGGAGGCCCAGGATGCGGCGGATCAGGGTGTTGCGTAATAGAGAACGGTCCTTGACCCTGGCCGAGAAGCTCATCGAGAGCCCAAGGAAGATTATCATGCCGAGCAGGACCGCGATCCCTGTCACGATATAGGGCAGGGGCCCGCTGCCCATGCGCACAACCCGCCAGGCCATCTCAATGAGGAAGGCGCCGGCGAGAAGGGCGCCGGCAAGCATCAGGTCCGAGGGAACCCGGTGGAAGAACCACGGGTGCAGTTCATCCGAGCCGCGTCTTCGCGCACTGACACGCAGAAGTGAAATGTAGCAGATCATGACCAGGGCCAGGGAGGCGAGGCCGATCGCGTAGACTGCGTAGCGCAGAAGGAAGGCGATGCGGTGCCAGAGGGTCAGAACCTTGAAGGCATCCCAGTAAGGAAGGCCCTCGCGGAGCGAGTAATCGATGTTGTAGTAATCGACATTGTCAGACCGGATCTGGTCCATATACTCGAGCGCGACGCAATCCGTATATTCTTTGTACTGGTTCTGCGAACCTACGAGCCGGTAGAAGACTGCATAACGGACCGTGTCCAGGGCAGGATCCACGGAGTCCGGGTTGTTGCCGAAGACGTAATCCCCGCTGTCCGTGCTGACTCGGTAGAGAAGGTTCGTCTCCGGCGAATCCTTCTCGTAGGGATTATTCAGATGGCTTATCAGCAGAGAATAGCTTTTCGAGATAAACTGGTGATGATAGATCTGCGCGAGATTGCCGTCCTCCGATTTCGAGTAGTAATCCTCCTCATAGCAGTAATAAGCCATGAAGGCTGAGCCCGCAAGCATCAGTGCAAAGACGATACAGCCGGCAAATAAGAGGAATTTGCCGAAATATGTGCGGAAAAATGATCGCATAACTTATTTTCCTTTCTCCATCTTGTAGCCCTGGCCGAAGAGGACCTTCAGGTAGCGGGGCTCGGCGGGATTGATCTCGATCTTCTCCCGGATATGACGGATGTGTACGGCGACCGTGTTGTCGGTGCCGAAGGGCTTCTCCTTCCACACCGCGGTATAGATCTCCTTCGGGGAGTAGACGCGGTCGGGGCTGGACATGAGAAGCTTCAAGATCTCATACTCCTTGGGCGTCAGGCTGATGGGCGCCCCGTCGACCGTGACCTCCTTGGTGACGTCGTCGAGTTCGATGCCCCCGATGACGAGGCGCTCGGGCGCGGGCTCGCTTCCCCCGAACTGCAGGTACCTGCGCAGCTGGGAGCGGACTCTGGCCGTGACCTCCAGGGGGTTGAAGGGTTTCGTGATATAATCGTCAGCGCCGACATTTAAGCCCAGGATCTTGTCGGTGTCCTCGCTCTTGGCGCTGAGCAGGATGATCGGAACCTTGCTGATCTCCCGGATGCGTGCCATGGCGGTGATGCCGTCCATGACCGGCATCATGATATCCAGGAGAACCAGGTCGATCTCCTTCGTGCGCACCGCCTCCAGAGCCTCTTTTCCGTTGTAAGCTTCCAGCAGATGCAGGTCCGGCGCGGTGAGATAGATCTTCAAAGCATTGACGATGTCGCGTTCGTCGTCGCAGATTAAAATGTTCGGCATGAAGGTACCCTCCCTTTTCTGTCTGTATTATAGCGCATATGCCTGTTAATATGAAATGCAGAAAGTGATTAAGTTCTGATGAAGACGGACCTTCGCGGCGCCCCGAAGTCCGTCCGGAATCGTCCGCGGAAGGCCCGAAGACGCTTGACAAATCCGCCATACATGCTAAACTGATACAGTAGAATATTATTTGATAGAATCTGTATGTAAGTATACAGAGGACAGGGATGCAGGGACTTGCGCCCGGCATCAGAATGAGAACGGAGAGCCATATTATGATCAAACAGTTATCGGTATTCCTTGAGAACCGCAGCAGCCGTCTGGAGAAGCTTGCAGAGATCTTCGTTGACAACCAGATCAGCATCGTTTCCGTGAGTTTTTCGGACTCAACGGAGTACGGACTGATCCGCATGATTGTCTCGGATCCCGAGAGGGCGGCCCAGGTGCTGAAGGAGAACGGGTTCGCGGTAACCATCAATACCGTGCTGGCCGTGGGACTGCCGAAGAGAAAGGGCGCGCTGGGCGATATGATGAAGCTTCTGTCGGCATGCGAGATCGAATATATCTATACGCTTTCCGCCAAGCATGAAAACGCCTACATGGTGGTGAAGGTCGCCGATGTCTACAGCGCGATGGCGATCCTGGAGAATAAGAATTATGTGCTGGCAGATGAGGACCTTGCTTACTCGATGAACTGACGGAGAAGAAAGCAGATGACTGAAGCGGGAGCGTGGCCCCCGTTTCAGTTTTTTTATGCCCGGAAGCGTGAGCGCCGGGATACGGGGGCAGAGAGGAGAGACGGATGAGGAAGATCGATACGACCATATATAACTGCCATGACGACCGGCTGCCGGAGAAGGCGCGGGGGCTGCGGATCGCGGTACTTGCGGACCTGCACAACAACCGGTTCGGTCCGAACGACGAGGATCTTCTGGCGGTGACGAGGGATTTCGCGCCGGATCTGATCCTGATGCCGGGCGACCTTGT